>JAADYV010000105.1 GCA_010092855.1 Chloroflexota bacterium
GCTGGTCATTCCCAGCACGGCAGTGGGTACACTGTTCGTAGCCAACGCCGATGTTTTCTGGGCTCCGGACGCTGACGCGCAGACCGACGTGGTCATCCCCGCCGGCAACACCGCGCGTGCGATTGGCCTGGACGAGAGCGGGGCATACTACAAGGTGCTGTGGGAATGCCAGTTCCTGTGGGTACCCGCCGAAACGCTGGCTCCCAACCCGGACGCGGTGTGGAACGGCGCGCCGCTGCCAACGGATGTCGTGCAATAACGCTGTTTCCATGGTTCGCATTGTTTGACCACCCAGCGCCCTGGACCCGTTCCGGGGCGTTGTCATGTGCTGGTATACTGGTGCCAGATTTTTCGAGCACCGCACAAGGAGACGTGCATGTCGATTGCTTTGCATGACTTACCCGCACCCCCGCCGGACCGTACCGGCTGGCCCTGGACCGTCGCCCCGAATTCCCTGCCGTCCACGTTGCCGGATGGACGCGCCTGGCCCCGCCTGACCATTGTCACACCGTCCTACAACCAGGCGCAGTACCTGGAAGAGACGATCCGCTCGGTGCTGTTGCAAGGTTACCCCAACCTGGAGTACATCGTGATGGACGGCGGCAGTACCGACGGCAGCGTGGATATCCTGCGCCGCTACGCGCCCTGGCTGGCACACTGGGCGAGTGAGCGCGACCAGGGCCAGAGCGACGCCATCAACCGGGGGTTTGCGCGTGCAACCGGGGAGTGGCTGGGCTGGCTCAACAGCGACGACGTGTATGCGCCGGGGGCGTTGGGCGGGTTGATCATGCAGGCCGAGGCGCAGGGTGCGGCGTTCGTGACGGGGGCCTGTATCCGCTTCTATGACGGTGTGCGGCAGGTGGCGAATCGGATGATTCCCGGCCAGCTAGCCTTCGCACCGGACACGCTGCGCCGCATCCAGATCTTTGACCAACCGGCGTGCCTGTGGCGGCGCGCGTTGTTCGAGCAGGCCGGGCCGCTGGATGTCGTGCTGCGCTATACCTTCGACTGGCAGTTTTTCGCCCGCTGTGCCCCGTCCATGCAGGTGGCGCGCTATCCCGCGACGGTGGCGCTGTACCGCTTTCATGAGGCCCACAAAACCGGCAGCGGCGGGGACGAGCGGTGGGACGAAATAAACCGCGTGTTGGACCGCACCCTCAGCGGCGATGAGCGAGTCGCGTGGCGGCGGGCGTGGCGTTGGCGACGGGTGCTGTGGGGCTTTAAGGCGGCAGGACGGCGCTGGGGTACGTCGCCGCTGTTCCATTACCCCTGGCGGGCGACCTTCAACCTAGTCAAGCGCCTGACCATCAAACGTCCCCCGCCACTGCACCCGGATCTGGTGACGCTGTTGGGGCTGGCGCGGGTGTCGCCAGAGCTGCACACCAACACGACCGGCGGCGTGTGTGATGGCACGGTAGCCGGGGCGCTGGCTGCATTCGATGACGAACCGCTGGTGTAAGCCTCGCCTTTGTTGATTCATTAAGGCGCTCCAGCGAAGTTATATGCCAATTATGAATATATTTATTCTTTTTTACACGCTGCCCCGGCAAAAGACCCTATAATGAAGGGCACGGGCCACATTTCTCTAACCTTTATTCGCGAACAAAACAAGAGGAGCGTTTTTCATGATCAAGCGTCTGGTGATGGCTGCATTGGTGATGGTGCTGGTGATCGGCGGCGTGTCGTTTGGTACGGCAGATGCCGGTGGCAGCACAACTTATATTGCCGGCATCAACGATATGGGCTGCATCCTGGAAGCCAAGTTCTATACCAACCTGCCCGGTACCTACTATGTCGAACTGTGGGATGACGGCATGTTCTACGATTATGGCCAGGTGGACGTCACCACCGCGGGCATCTACAGCGTGAACCTGGTGCTGCCCCAGCCCGCCCAGGATACGTTGTATCCCGGCGTGGGCATCTACCTCATGTACATGGGCGATCCCTTCCCGGTTGCCGAAATTGATCCCTACCACCCGAAGAATGACTCGGCCTGTGGCGCGGGCGAAGATATGGTCCCGATCCCCAGCTATGCGGTTGGCGGCCAGATCGTGTACGACACTGACGTGTACTGGGGCCCCGCTGCGGACCAGATCACCGACCCGTTGGTGACGTTGGAAGCCGGTACGACGGTGTGGGTCTATGGCCCGGACGAGACCGGTGCCTACTACCGCATCATGTTTGCAGGCCAGATGCTGTGGGTGCCTGCCGGTGCGCTGAGCCCCAACTACGACGACGTCTGGCAGGGCACCCCGCTGCCGTCCAATATCCAGTCATAACCAGATAACAACTCGCCCACGAACGCCCCAGGACCGTTTTGATGGTCTGGGGCGTTTTTAATTCTTTTTATAGTGTGACCATTTCCTTTTTAACCAAAGACACATATAATGATGATCATCATTGCGTTTATTCCAAACGCATAGTCTATGGAGGTAAGCGATGTCTAAACGTTTGGTAGTTCTTTCTTTGCTCGCAGTTATGGTATTTGGTGGTCTGTCGTTTGGGCAGGCAGACGCTGGTCCCGGTGCATACATCCTCAGCGTGGATGAGAGTGCGTGCTTGTTGACGGTCACGTTCTACGCCGATACCGCCGAAACCTATACAATTGAATTGTATGACGATGGCGACTTGGTCAGCTATGCGACCGTTGTCGCGGCTGCCCCTGGCATCTACACGGCTGATGTGCTGGTAGCGACTCCGATTGGCCAGGTTGCCCCTGGCGTGGGCATCTACCTGGATGGTCCAACATCGTTCGACGCGATTGATCCGTACTACCTGGCCCCCGATAATATTTGCGGCGCAGGCGAAGACATGGTCCCGATCCCCAGCTATGCGGTCGGTGGCCAGATCAACTACACGGCTGATGTGTATTGGGGCCCCTCCGAAGCCCAGATCACCAAGCCGCTGGTGGTGTTGGAACCGGGAACGACCGTGTGGGTCTTGGGCCCGGACGAAACAGGCGAATACTATCGTATTCTGTTTGCTGGCGACTACCTGTGGGTGAAGTCGGGCACCTTGGGCCCGAACTTTGATGAGGTCTGGCAGGGCACCCCGCTGCCGTCCAACGTCCAGTCCTAAAGCTACAGACAATTGAACGCGAACGCCCTGGACAGGACCTGCTTCTGTTCGGGGCGTTTTTGAGTCCGCTGGCGTGGCCCAAGCCCGCCAGTTGAAAAAGAATTAAAGAGAAAACGCTTTTCGAAAAGGTGTATCTCGGTTAAAATTACACTTTGCGTCAAGGAGAAAAGGCTAATTAGATGGCTCGCAATGTTTTGGTGATGTTATTTGATGATGTAGATACGCTCGATTTTACTGGCCCGATGGAGGTCTTTGCCATCACCGGGCAGCGCGCGACTGGCCCCGTGCCCTTCACTGTGACCACCGTTGCCGAACGCCGTTCCCCACCGATCCTGACCCGCAGCGGATTGGGGGTAATTCCGTATTATACTTTCGAGAATACGATCCAGGCCGATATCCTGGTCGTGCCGGGCGGGTTGGGGGCGCGGCACGAACTGCAGAATGACGTGTTGTTAGACTTCATCCGCCACCAGGCGGTCGAAGCCGAGATCGTGATGTCGGTGTGTACCGGGGCGCTGCTGCTGGGGGAGGCCGGGTTGTTGGACGGGCTGCGCGTGACGACGCACGCCGCGGCCCTGGAAGAACTGGCCACTCATGCACCTCAGGCCGAGGTTGTGGGCAACTGCCGTTATGTGGACAACGGACACGTTGTCACCTCGGCGGGTATCACGGCGGGCATCGACACCGCGTTGTATGTGGTGCAGCGTTTGCTGGGGCCGGTCACGGCGCGCGAGACGGCCCACCACATGGAATATGCCTGGGAACCGATCAAGCAGGCTCCTTAGGCAGTGGGGAACAGACACTGCAGTCGATGTTAGACCGCATCACAATTGCAAGGGGCAGAGTCTGACGTATCTGCCCCTTGTTTATCTCAACTACTCAATAATACAGAAGTACCTATAATCA
>JAADYV010000106.1 GCA_010092855.1 Chloroflexota bacterium
GGCTACATCCGCGAGTACCCGGTCGAGCGCTGGCTGCGTAACGCGCGCGGCCTGGCGACGTTCCACGGCCTGGCGATGGTCTGATTTTCGTGGGACGCTGCCCCACACCCCGCCAGGGAACACCGTTCCCTGGACCCAATTGTCAGTTGGACAACCGTCTACCACGACCAATGAGGATTGGCGCAGAGCGGTTTGCCGCCTGCCGCCAACAGCAAAACAGCGAGGATCAAAATTATGCCCATCAGTTTTGAAATACCGGAACGGATCAAGCAGGGCTTGCAGATGACCGAGGCGCTGGCCACCGGCATCATGCGCCCGGAAGCACGCGCCCTGGACGAAAACGAACACCAGCGCCCGGAGTCGGTGATCAAGATGACATGGCCCGTCATGCGCGACCAGCAGAAGCGCCAGCTCGACAAGATGGCCGCGGCTGCCGCCGGTGAAAAACCCAAGCGCAAAGGTCCTGGCATCACCAACCTGAACATGATCTACACCTTCGAGATGCTCAGTTGGGGCGACACCGGCCAGTTGTTGTGTATGCCGACGGCGCTGCTGGCCGGGGCCGCGATTGAGGCGGTTGGTACGCCGGAGCAAAAAGAGCGCTTCCTGCGCCGCTTTGCCGAAGGTGACGACCCGGTGTGGGGTGCGATGGCCATGACCGAACCCGGCGCGGGCTCGGATACCTCCGCCATCCAGACCACCGCCGTGCTGGACGGGGCAACCAACGAGTGGGTGCTCAATGGCGAAAAGATCTTCTGCACCAACGGCGGGCTGGCGCTCAACGAGTCGAACGGTGTGGTCGTGGTGTGGGCCACTGTGGACCGGTCGGCGGGCCGCGCCGGGATGAAGTCGTTTGTGGTCGAAGCCAACACCCCTGGTGTGACGGTGACCAAAGCCGAGATCAAGCACGGCATCCGCGCCAGCGACACAGTCAGCATCGTGTTCGAGGATGCGCGCATCCCCTACGACAACATTCTCGGCTCGGCGGAAGTCCGCCAGCGGGACGCCGGGAGTACCAAAGGTTTCAAGGGTGCGATGGCCACCTTCGACGCCAGCCGCCCACAGATCGCGGCCAGCGCGATGGGTGTGGGCCGCGCCGCGCTCGAATTCGTCAAGGAGAAGCTGGCCGAGGCCGGGATCGAGATTCCTTACAACAAGCCGCCTCATGAACTGACCGCCATCCAGCGCGACGTGTTGGAGATGGAAGCGCAGCTTAAGGGCGCGTGGCTGCTGACGCTGCGCGCGGCTAGTATGCTCGATCATGGCCAGCACAACAGCCTGGAAGCGTCGATGGCCAAAGCCAAAGCGGGCAAGGTGGTCACCTTTGTGACGCACAAAGCGGTCGAAATCCTGGGTCCGCTGGGCTACAGCCGCGAGTGGCTGGTCGAGAAGTGGATGCGCGACGGCAAGATCAACGACATCTACGAGGGCACCGGCCAGATCAACGTGCTGATCGTGGCGCGCCGCATCCTGGGCTACTCCAGCCGCGAGCTGCGCTAGCGCCGTGGTGGTCACATGCCGTGTGATCACAACATACGACCAACCTGAGGGGCGTACCATATGGTGCGCCTCACTGTTGGGATTGTTTTGACGTAGATTCCCCCCGCGCAATAACACAATCTGCACAATATTTCTCCCATGCTCACTTTCGTTTTGCGCCAGGATGGGTACAATGAGCCTATCAGGCCGCGAATCCGCAAAAGGATTGTGAGTGTATGTCTGCCTCTGATGTAAACACCCAACTGCAAGAAGCGATCACGCTGGCCCAGAGCGGCCAACGTGCTGAAGCGCGCGCCATCCTGGAACGCCTGGTCGCCGCTGATCCAAACCTGGAACTGGCCTGGCTGTGGCTGGCCACCGTCGCCACCAGCCGGGAGCAGCGCATTCACTATCTGGAACGCGCCCTGGCGCTGAACCCGTACAACCCCACCAGCCAGGAAGCCTACACCCAGTTGACCGGGCAGGCGTATGTGCCCAGCGAGCCGCCGCCCGCCGCCAGCCCGCAGTGGATGTCGAGCTTGCAGCAGGAAGTGCCGCTGCCGGTCGTCGTGGCGACAGTGGTCGTGATGATCGTGGTGGTGGGCGTGGTCGTGCTGGTTGCCGCGCTCCAACTGCGGGACGAATCGAACGAAGATGACCCGGACTTCAACCAGGTTCCCACACCAACCAGGACCGACTTCGACTCGGCTGCCAATGAGCCTCCTCCTGCACCGCCATCCCCGGAAGTGCCCAGCCTCCCCCAGGGCGTGCCCGTCGACCCGGACGCGACCAGCATCTGGGACGATATTCCCACCCAAACCCCCACGTCCGAGGTAGTGGAAGTGCCAGAGGTGGTGCTGGGGGACCAATCTCCGCCCAACGAACCGGTGAGTGAGCCACGCGATGAACTGCCCGCGGAAGATGACTTGTCGCCCACCTTGGACAAGTCACCCGTCCCGCCCAGCCCGACCATGCAGCCGATGATGAACGCCGAGACGCAGGCAGCTATCTTCACCCTGACTGCGTTGGCCCAACCCGCTGCGGACCAGGCTGGTCCTGAGCCTGGTTCGACCATTCCCGTCACGCCTGCCGCTACTGAGCCAGCCAGCACCAGCGCGGACTCCACTCCGCTGCCCAATCTGCTCGAACTACTCGAACAGATGTCGTCCACGACCCCCGAATCCGGCAATACGCTGAATGCTCCCGCACAAAACAAACCAGATTCAGACCAATAATTACTCTATTTCTAACGCCAAGCACCGTCAGGGAAGCCATTTTTCCTGGCGGTGTTACCTTTTTCGGGTAATTACGGGAAAAAAGGTTGTGCACTTCCCCGTGTATCGTGTACAATTGTCTCAAGCACGACAAGCGTACAATATGCATACGTCTTACGGGAAATGGGCAAACGTCACAAACCACTAATTCTCACCGAAGACTGCAGAGCTTGAGTGTATACCGTCTATCGTATCGGAATCTAAGCATACGCAAGGAGCTTCTACCGTGACTATCGAATTTTATGACGTCAAGATCAGGCAAAAGGTTCAGATCGCAGAATCTGAGGTCGTGAAGACTACCTTTACCACCAAGAATGGTCAGACCCGCTATGGCCTGCGCGCCAAGACGGAAGATGGCCGGAACCTGACCAAGTTCGTCAGCAAGGCAGACTGGGAAAGCCTCAATCTGCCCGAAGGATAGACCCAAGCATTTTTGAAGGATTCACAGAACCCGCCCGTTTCTGGTGCGGGTTTTGTGTTTGTGAGCCAGGAGGAGAACAGCTATGCCCAGTTACCAGTTTTACCAGGTCGATGTTTTTACGGATCACGCTTTCGGCGGCAACCCACTGGCGGTTTTTCCCGATGCTGCCGGGCTATCGACGGAACAAATGCAGCGCATCGCGCGCGAGATGAACCTGTCGGAAACCACGTTTGTGTTCCCGCCGGATGATGCTGCCGCCGATTTTAAGGTGCGCATCTTCACACCGGAAGCCGAACTGCCCTTCGCCGGGCACCCGGTGGTAGGCACGCATTGGACGCTGGCGCACCTGGGCCGCGTGACGCTGCACACGCCGGTGACAACCGTGCGCTTTGAGCTGGGCGTGGGCGTGCGGGCGGCGGCGCTGCACGTCGAAAATGGGCAGGTGACGCGCGTGGTGATGGACCACCAACGCCCGGCATTCCCGATCACGGCCACCGAGGACCAGACGGCGCGGCTGGCCCGTGCGCTGCACCTGGCCCCCGACGCGGTGCTGGAAACGGGCTGGCCGGTGCAGGTCGTTTCGACCGGCGTGCCGCAGTTGTTCGCGCCGGTGCGGTCGTTGGCCGAGGTGCAGGGTCTCAGCCCGCGCCAGCAGGACGGGGCGGCGTTGTCAGCGGTGCTGGCCGAGATCGATCCCGTGCACCACTGCGACGACTGCGTGATGGTGTTGGCGCTGGAAACCGTCGATCCGGCGGCAGTCGTGCATACGCGGCTGTTTGCGCCTGGCATCGGCATCCCCGAAGACCCGGCCACCGGATCGGCCAGCGGCGGGTTGGGCGCGTACCTGGTCGAGCACGGCATCATCCCCGCCACGCCGCCCACTACGCACTTCGTCTCGGAGCAAGGGCTGGAAATGGGCCGCCCCCGCCGCATCAGCATCGAGGTGGACGGCACGCCCGGCGCGATCAGCATGGTGCGCGTGGGCGGCAGCGTCGTGCCCCTGATCGAAGGCACACTGGCGTGGTGAGCGCCGGTGCTCGAAGGGGTTACCCTGAAGCGTGATCGGGCGCGTACCCGGCGTTGACCCTCGCTCAGATAGTTGGGAAGCTTTGGGAACGCTTGGCCCACGCTCACCTGACATTCACCTTCCCGCGGGCCGTATAAGGCTATACTGGTCATGTCAGGCAGAGTTTCGCGGGAGGAACGCGCATGAACATTCGTCAGCGATGGTGGGCAGTGCTGGTTGTTGGCCTGGCGCTGCTGAGCATTATGCCCGGCGGTGCCCAGGCGCAGTCAGACCCCGGCGCAGGGCAGGCATGGCTGGCCTTTGCGATTGACGGCGACATCTACATTCTCAACCCGGACAGCGGCGCGCTGCGGCGCATCACCACCGGCGACCGCATCGACACCCAGCCCAACTGGTCCCCGGACGGCGAGTGGATTGTGTTTGCCGCTGTCGCGTATGACGGCAAGCAGATTTTTCGCGTGCGCACCGACGGCAGCCTGGTGCAGCCGCTCACCGGCACCGAATTCCGGCAGGTGTGGGACCCGGTATATTCGCCCGACGGGGAGTGGATCACGTTCACGGGTGTGGACCTGGGACGCAACCCCAGCCTGGGCCACACCAGCATGGACATCTACCGGATGCGGCCCGACGGCACCGACCGCGAAGCCATCGTGACTACCATCGGCCATGACCAGTACCCGGTGTGGTGGTCGCCGGACAGTGCGCAGATCGCGTTTTTCTCCGACCAGGGTGGGCAGTGGGCGCTGTATCGCAGTTGGGCCGATGGGTCCCGCCGCGAGCGCATCACCGACCTGACGCCGATCTACAGTCGCCCGGTGCTGTTCCCCTGGTCCCCGGACGGCGAGTGGATCGCGTTCGATTCCGAGCTTAATGCCGCGTACAACCGTGACATCTACCGCGTGCGCGCAATGGGCAGCGTTCCGCAGCGGCTCACGGACGGTCCTGGCACAGACCAGTACCCGGCCTGGTCGCCGGACGGCAACTGGATCGCGTACCTGTCGTCCACACCAGGGCGAGGCATCGCAGGCATTTACCGCGTGAGCGCTAACGGCAGCCACGTTCAGCAATTGGTCGAACTGCCCGGGTCGATCATTTTTCCGCCCAGCTGGTCGCCGGATGGCGCGTGGATCGCGTTCATCACCTACCTGCAGCCGCCGGGCGCAGTGAGCGTGTACCGCGTGCGTCCCTGGGGTGGCGAGATCGAGGAACTGGCCACGTTCCGGATCGAAAACACGGGTCTGCTCAACACCTACCGGGACGGGCCGCAGTGGTCATCGCTCCTGGGCCCCAATAGCGGCCCCAACGCCCCGGTCGCGGAGTGGCTCCAACCCTGACCGACGCCGGTACATAATCGGTGCCGGCCTGGTCCCTTTCGACGGAAGGTTGTTGTGCCACGCCGGTCTACGAGGTTCTTGACCTGATCAAACTCTATTCCCGCCAGACGACCCCGGCCTGGCCGATGACTCCGGTTAGACCCAACAGCGAACCACCAACAAAAACAGCTTATTCACGCACAAGCGCCCCAAAATGTGATACAACTGAGATGTAGCCGGATGCACCGGCGTTATTCAAGGAGTAACCAATGCCATCCAACCAACCCGACGGTTATCTCGCCCTTCCCGCATCAGGCAGCGGCAGCGGGGTGTTGGTGCTGCACGCCTGGTGGGGGCTGAACGACACCATCAAGTCGTTTTGCACGCGGCTGGCCGAAGCCGGTTTTGTCGCCTTCGCCCCGGACCTGTATCATGGCCAGGTTGCCGACACCATTGCCGACGCTGAAACTTTGGCCGAAGCCCTGTTTGCCAATCCCGACGGGGCGAAAGCCGACGTTACCGCCGCCGCCGCGTTCCTCAACGAGCGGGCTGGGCAAGCTGACAGCGGCCTGGCGGTGATCGGTTTTTCGCTGGGCGCCTATTTTGCGCTGGAACTCTCGGTAACCGCTCCGGAACACGTCCGGTCGGTGATCGTCTTTTACGGGACGCGGCCCGGCGACTACAGCGATGCGTTAGCCGCCTACCTCGGCCACTTTGCGGAGACGGATGAGTTCGAGCCGCAACCCAACGTCGAAAGCCTGGCGGAATCGCTGCGCAATGCTGGCCGCCCGGTGACGTTCTACCAGTACAGCGGCACGGGACACTGGTTCTTTGAGCCTGACCGCCCGCAAGCCTATAATGAGGCGGCAGCAACCCTGGCATGGGATCGCACCCTGGCCTTCCTGAAGAATTCATCATAGAACAAAGGGGATTCCTCTAATAGCTGACTGGCTGATTGCTGTTTATAAGGAGTAACAATGCGTCGAGTGGTGGTTGTGGTATTGATCGTGTTGCTGGTGGGCACC
>JAADYV010000581.1 GCA_010092855.1 Chloroflexota bacterium
CGCAAGCTGGTAGAATAGCGCCTCGTTACATGAACTGAAAGCGAGGGCGAATGGTCTGGTCGGTGGTGAGACAAGTGTTTTCGACGCTGCTTGAGTTGATCCAGATTGGGCGATTGTCCGATCAGGAAAAGGCTCTCGAAATCCTGGTACTGCGTAAGCAATTGGCCATGATGGAACAACAGCTGGACAAGCCGGTGCGCTTATCCCGTGCAGAGCGGTTGACGCTGGCTGTGATCGGCGCCAAGTTGAAAGCTGTCAGCGGGCGTTCTATCAAGCAGTTACGCGATGTGCTTCGGATTGTTCAACCGGAAACCGTGTTGCGTTGGCATCGCGAGTTGGTCCGACGTAAGTGGGCGCAGCCATCCAAGAACGCCGGCGGACGCCCGCGCACCCAAAGGGAGATTGAACGGCTCGTGGTGCGGTTCGCGCGGCAGAATGTCGATTGGGGCTATGGCAAAATCCAGGGGGAACTGCTCAAGCTAGACATCGATATCAGTGCAGAAACCATCGCCAACATCTTGGAACGTTATGGTATTCCTCCCGCTCCCGAACGCGGTACTTCGCCTAGCTGGCGGCACTTGATGACGCATTACAAAGAGCAACTTCTTGCTTGCGATTTTTTCACCGTTGAGACCCTCTTCTTGCAGACGATCTACGTTTTCTTTTTCATTGAAGTCGGCACACGCTGCGTCCATTTTGCCGGTTGTACACCCAATCCGAGTGGCGCATGGGTGACCCAGCAAGCGCGCCAGGTGGTTTGGAACCTTGAGGAACATGATCCCGCGATTCGGTTTCTGATCCGCGACAACGATACGAAGTTCACCACCGCCTTCGATACCGTTTTTCGCGCTGAGGGCATCGACATCATCCGCACCCCTTATTGTGCTCCAAACGCCAATGCTTTTGCTGAACGGTGGGTGCGTACGGTCCGTGATGAGTGTTTGAACAAGCTGTTGATCATCAACCAAACCCATTTACGCCGTGTGATGCGCGAGTTTGTGGCTTACCACAACTCAGCGCGTCCCCACCAGGGCATTGACCAGCAGATTCCAGTCTCGCAAACCACCCCTGTTGATTCTGGTCCGGTGCGATGTCGTAATGTCCTCGGGGGGATCATCCACGACTATTACCGTGAAGCCGCGTAAGCTCGAGCCCCCTTGTGACCGAGGTTTTTTGACCCCACGGCGCCAAGCTGATCAAGCATTTCTCTTTACAGCAATTCCCGAACAACATCCTCAAGAACCAATGTTTGGCCGTGCTCCCAGACCGCAGCGAACGTGTCGGGGGACAGCGTATGTTCCAAGTTGGCGCGCAGTTGCGATATCTGGTCCCAGTGTTCGACCCATCCAGTCGCGCTTTTGGGATGCGTGAGCGCCAACGCAAGCAGTTCAACCGCCCGCTCGGGGTGATCACTGCTGAGCACAGCAGCAACCGGTAAGAACCACGTCTGAGCCGCCGTAAAAACTGCTTGAGTGACGTGCTTTAATCCTGTCTTAAAATGCGTTCGGGCAGTTCCCCTGCGATCCAATGCAAGGTTTGCTACCGCCAGCCCCAGATTGCCGATGATGAGCGTCACCGGGTGGTCGGGATAGACTTGGAAAGCAGTTTGGCAATCGCGGACAGCGTCATCGATGCGCCCCTCTACCGCTGCAAGCAGGCCGCGCGTGGACAACGCGAAAATTTTCGATTCCAGGTGGTTAATCGCGTTTGCAAGGTTTAACGCTGTTTCGCTGCGCTGTCGGGCATCGGCAAAGTCGCCGAGAAGGAAGCTGATGCGCCCTAAAATTGCCTCATTGGCGGCAACTCCGCTTTGATTACGCATCTCGGACTGGATGCGCCGCGCTTCGCTGAACAAATCAATGGCGGTGCGGTAGTTGCCCTCACGCCATAACTCCAGTGATCCCATCATCAGGATAGCCAACGCCCCCTCAATTTTGTCGCCAACCTCGCATGCCAGATCGTAGCTCTGGTGCAGCGCGTGCAGGCAGGCTTCTTTATCACCCTGGTTTCCGTAGATATACCCTAGCTGGTGCAAAATGCCGATGCAATAATAGGGTTGTCCAAGTTCCTGGAAAAGCGTCAGGCTTTCTTGTAAGGTGGAAACGTCCAATCGGGCACAGCCGATCTGCATCAGACAAAACGCGGTTTCGAAGCGATCATCAACTTCACGCGCCAAAACGAGCAACTGCTCCAACTGTGTTACGGCGTCGTCATACTCCGCCGGATCATCGATATTTATGGCCCGCGCCTGCAATGCCGCCCCCAGGCGCGGCGCGCTAGTTGCGAAATGATCCACCGCTGCCTGCATCAGTTGTCGCCCCTCGTCCCAGCGGCTGCGCATCCGGCAAAATAGGTATAGGCTTTCCAGGCCAGCTTGGATCGTGGCGGCGTCTTGCTGTGCGGCAGCCCAGCGCCATGCCGCCTGGATGTTGTCGAAGTCGGCTTCGATCTCGTCCAGGGCTTCGCGCTGCCGCTGGCCCTTGAGGTCGTCGCGGCGACGATTCAGAAAAGCGACATAGTATTGAGCATGCAGGTCGCGTGTAGTGTCGGCATCTCCGCATAGCACCAGATGATCATGCGCAAACTGCCGGACCATCTCGTGTATGTCGTAGCGTCCACTGGTCGAGTCACGGCGTAACAGGGATTTGTTGAGCAGTGACTTTAGTGTGTGCAGGGATGCGCCTGTCACCTGCTGAGCGGCCTGACGCAAGAGACTCCCCCGAAAGACCGACAGTCGCATCAATACGTCGCGCTCCGTATCCGACAACCGCTCCCAAGACGACGCAAACACGGCACGCAGACTGCGATGGCGTTCTGGCATGTTGCGCAGTTCGGCTGCCAAAAAGTCCAATCCGCGTTCGATCTCGTTTGCGATATCGCGCAGCGAGAGCGTGTCGATCCAGCTTGCCGCCAACAGGACCGCCAACGGGACCCCATCCACCAACTGGCAGATGCGTACGGCGTGCTGCAGACGATGCGCTTCGGGATCGAAATCTGGGCGGGCGTGCCATGCGCTTTGCATAAACAGGCGGATCGCGCTGTAGCGCAGCAGATCATCGGTAGTCTCCGTTTCCGGCAGTTCTAGCCCCCCGACCGGCAGTATTCGCTCGCCAGCCAGGTTGAGCTGCTCCCGGGACGTAACCAGCGCGCTGACCTCCGGCGCGTGCTGCAATAGATCTGCTACCAGACTGGCGTGTTCGATCAGGTGCTCGAAGTTGTCCAATACGAGCAGCATGTGTTGATCCGCCAGATGATCGCACAACTGCTGTTGCAGCGACCGCCGGTCTTGCTGCGGTTGATAACCAATCGCATCAGCTATCGCTGACAGGATGCTGTCAGGAGACGAAACCCCTACCAATGCCACGAAAAACACCCCCTGCTCGAAATCCGGTACGCGCTGCGCCGCAAACTCGAGTGCCAGGCGCGTCTTGCCGATGCCCCCTGGCCCAATTAGCGTGACCAGCCGGTCTTGTGCTAGCAACGCCATCAATTGAGACAGTATGTGTTCTCGCCCAACGAACGGCGTCAGTTGGGCGGGCAGATTGTGACGGGGACGGGTCATCGGGCGCACGGTCAACCCCTCGCCGGACCGAATCGACTCATACACGTGGACCGTTTCGGCATCTGGCTCAACACCCAACTCCTCATCCAGCCGCTGTCGACAGGTTTCGAACTGGTGTAATGCTTCACTGCGCTGCCCGGCCAGGGCCAGCAAGTGCATCAGGTGACGGTGTGTTTCTTCGTGCAGCGGATCGAAGTCCAGCAGTTGCGCGGCGTGGAGGATGCCGGCCTGGATTCGATCATGTTCTAGTTCGTAGCGAACCAGGCGACGCAATGCCTCGATGATGGCCCGGCGCAAACGCTCGCGCTCATCGCGCGCCCATGCTTCGAAACCCGGACTGCCGCGCACAAAGAATCCCTCCAGGAAATCCCCCTGGTACAGGGCCGCTGCATGGGCCAGCACGTCTGCTTCGGCGCGGGAAAGCGGGCTAGTAGCGGAAACCTGGGCGAGCTGTTCCTCCAGTTCGAGCACGTCCAGCCAATATGGGCTATCGACATTGATACTGATCGTATGTTGCGTGGCGGTGACATAGGAGGAAAGACGTTTGCGCAGACGGCTAAGCGTTGCCCGCATACTGGAGAGTGCTTGCGCGCGGGGTCGTTCTGGCCAGAACAACTCGGCAAGTGTTTCGCGTGACAGCGGTCGACCGCTGTGCGCCAAAACCACCAGTAACGCTTCCGCCTTGCGCGTAGCAATTCCAGACAGGAGGTGGCCGTCTAGCTCAATCTTTAATCCGCCGAGGGTATGAATCTCCAGCAGTGTGCTCATAGACTGTTCCACCATGTTTTTGTTGCGCTTTTGTAGCGCTCCATATCGTAGGATGCAATTAGCTGTAAGCCGGTGAGTCTTGGCCTTACCACCTGCCAGCAGGAACATTCCGATATTCTATCGTTTACCCATTATACAGAAGTGGATTGAGGAGGAAACCTGTCATGAATCGTGTCAAACGTATGTTGATGGTTGGTATTGTGATGCTCCTGAGTATTAGCGCTATCCCGTGTACTGCACAGGATGACCCCGTAGCCTCTAACCGGGCGGTCGCGGAACGCTGGATGGAAATCTGGCAGCAGGCCGATTGGGATGCATTAGAGGGCATTCTGGCCCCTGATGTCGTAATGCACAATCCCTTTTTGCCAACGCCAATGGAAGGTTATGACGCAACCCAGAGCTGGGTCGCCTCAATCGGCACCGCGTTCGAGGATATGGATTTCACAATCGAGCACCTGGTCGCCAATGAAGACTATGCTGCCGTACACTTCAGCGCAGAAGCCGTATTCGCCAATGACTATGACCTGATGGGCGTCCCGGCCACCGGTGAGCCGGTGAAGTGGTCGGAGATCGATGTGTTGCGTATCGAAGATGGCCAAATCGTCGAGTTCTGGATGGGCTACGATACGCTGCACATGGCGCAGGAGATGGGCATTGCGCCGCCTGCAGAAGATGCCACGGGGGATACTACGCCCACCGACGCGGATACAAGCGCCCCTGGGGCCGGCGATCCTGATGCCAATATTGCGCTCGTCGAACAGTTCCACACCGCGGTGTTGAACAACCAAAACATCGACCTGATTCCAGAGTTGTTTTCCGAGAATTTTGTCTTGCATGACCGCGCCGATTCGCGTGACGTGTCCTATGAGGGCATTGCCGGTGTTGAGGCATGGGTGCAGCCCTATTTCGTGATGGTGCCTGATCTCACGTTCGCAATCGACGAAGGCCTCATGGTAGCAGAAGGCGATCTCGTGGTCTTCCAATGGGTTGGGTATGGCACGCACTCTGGTGACGTACCGGACATTCCGGCTTCCGGCAATGAGATCGCGGTAAGCGGAATCTCGCTTTATCGCTTGGAAGACGGGAAGATCGCGGAAACGTGGTTCGCTATGGATACTCTCAGTTTTCTAACGCAGATCGAAGTAATCCCGCCAGCGGAGTAGGCTGTACTCTTTGGAGGGACCGGAAAAGCCCTTGCAGCCTGTAAAGTAAGGGTTTTTCTAGAAGCTGTTGTTTGCTCAATAGTTCAGGAGGATATCAGAATGACTCGCAAACGCGTAGCTTTCGGAGTAGGGGTGCTAATCACCGTATTGCTGGTCACGCCGTTCATGGGGACGCTCCCGGCTGCAATCGGACAGGCGGAACCGGCTCCAGAGTTCGATTTCACTCATTATGAAGAAAACCCGATCCTGTCTCCCGGTGCTGAAGGGGAGTGGGATGCGGGATATGTCTTTGCCAGCCGGGTGAGCTTCCACAATGATACATTTCACATGTTTTACATCGGCGGCGAGCAGCCTATCGAGTTGCGGCCCTGGCATGTCGGGTACGCTTCGTCGACGGACGGGTTCAATTGGACCAAATCTGAACTCAACCCGGTGCTGCAAGTCGACTCCGCGCTGGCCCCGTATGGCGTGTCGGCAGTTGTCCCAATCATCACCACAGTGGACGCGACACCGGTTTTCCCGCTTGGCGCAGGGCGGGAATGGGACCGCGATGCACTGTCAGTCGATTCTATCGTTGAGACTGATGCGGGATACGCGCTGTATTTCACGGCGACAGGTGGCATCTTCTTCGGCATCGGACGGGTCATCTCTACCGATGGGATTACCTGGCAGAAGTACGACGATCCAACCACCGAGAAAGCCATGTTTGCGGTCAGCGACCCGGTCTTCTGGTTCTCCGGTTTCTCCGATGCCTGGAATCAACTACTGGTCAGTTTCCCCAGTGTTTTGCCGACCGAGAACGGATGGGAGATGTTCTACTTTGGCGTTCCCTTTGCACAGATGGGCGACGAAGGGGCGCTGGGTGGCCTGGCCTGGAGTGTGTTACACACCAGCCATTTTCCAATAGACCCCTTCACGCCCAACTATGGCGTAGGCTATGCCGTCAGTGAGGATGGCGTTACATGGATGGAAGTTGGCGATGGTCCGGTGCTAACTGCGCCTGCTACCTTCACGGGCGATGATCCTGGCTGGATGCCCTGGGCACCGAATGTCATTGTTGTGGATGATACCTACTATGTCTACTATTCCATGTGGGATTTCGAAAACGAGCTGAATTTCAACATCGGTGTAGCAACGGGGACTGCGGGACGCTAGAAGTGTATGCAGTGAGCACGGAAAGCGATTGCTCTAGGAAGATGGGCCAGAATCCCCGTAGCTTAGGCTGCGGGGGTTACGTGCTGAAAGCTGTTCATGATGAATGTATTGCGGGTCATGACGTCGATCGAGATGATCCTACCCGCAGAGCAGACCGCCATTCGGGA
>JAADYV010000582.1 GCA_010092855.1 Chloroflexota bacterium
GGCGCAGCAGGTCGATCACGCGCGCCCGCGCCAGCATATCCTGCCCGCTGGTCGGCTCATCCACGATCAACACTTCCGGATCGCAGCTCAGCGCCATTGCCAGCATCAAGCGCTGCTTTTCACCCCCGCTCAATTGGTGCGGATACGCGCGCAAATGCCGCTCGCTCAATCCAACCTGTTCGGCCAGCGCCGCCGCGCGCGCCCACGCATTCGACTGCCCCAATCGCAGGTGGTGGCGCATGGGTTCGATGATCTGGTCGCCGACGCGCATCACGGGGTCGAAGGCGGTGCCCGCGTTCTGCACGGCCAATGCCACCCGCCGCCACCGGATCGGACGCCAGCGTTTTTCGCTCAGTTCGGTCAGTTCCTGGCCGTCCAGTTGGATGCTGCCGCGCACGCTGCCCTGGGGATGCAGCCCCAGCAGCGCCCGTGCAACCGTCGTTTTGCCAGAGCCGGTTTCGCCCACGATGGCCAGCGCCCCTCCGGCGGCCAGTTCGAACGAGATGCCGTCTACCGCGCGCACCGGACCGTGACCATCGTGTGTGGACAGTGCGCCAGCCTCCGGTGACGTGGCAAAATGAACCTGCAAGTCCTGTACTGCCAACAACGGTGTACTCATCGCTCGTCTAACCTCGCATCTAACCGACTTTCCAGGCCGATGCCAACAAATGTTAGGGCCAGAATCAGCAGCGTGATGCAGATGCCGGGTGGCAGCATCCACCACTGCCAGCGGTTGGTCAAAAACAAACCCGGAAAGTTTAGCGCATAGCGCATCATCAAGCCCCAGCTTTTGGCCGTCGGATCACCGAGGCCCAGGAAAGCCAACCCCGCTTCCAATGCCACCGCGCGCCCCGCCGCCGTCACCAGCCCAAAAACCACCAGGGGGGTGATAGGCGGCAGGATGTGGCGCACAAACAGGTACAACGGGCCACCCCCAAAACCGCGTGCCAGCGTGATGTACTCGCGCTGGCGCAGACTTTGTACGCGGGCGCGGATAATGCGCGCGGTCGTGGGCCAAAACAACAGCGCAATCGTCAGGATCATCTGCTGCAACCCGGCTCCCAGCAGGGCCGTCACCAGGATCAGCAACGGCAAACGCGGCAGCGCCAGCAGTACGTCAACCAGCCGCATCAACAGCAGGTCGATCCACCCCCCGGCATAACCCGCTGTCCCGCCGATGATCACTGCCAGGAGAACGGTGCCAGCCGCTGCTCCGGCGGCGACTTGCAGCGAAATTCGCGCGCCGTAGATTAGCTCGCTCAGGATGTCCTGGCCGACATCATTCGTGCCCAGGCGATGCTCCCGGCTGGGATGCTCCAACGGGCTGCCGGTGAACGCTTCCGGATCATAGGGGGCCAGGTGCGGTGCCAACACTGCCACGCCAACCAGCACCAACAGCATGACCACGCCCAGCACGCCCTCACCGCCCAGTGCATAGTAGCAGCGCCGGACCAGAACCAGGAGCGCGGGAGTTTGCCAGCGCGACTCGCGTTGCAGAACGTGCTGCATCGTCACGCCTCCCGCACGCGCGGATCAAGGCGCAGCGTAAGCCAGTCGGCGAGCAGGTTGGCGCTGAGTACCAGCACCGACACGACCAAAAACACGCCCTGGATCACGGGGTAATCGCGGGCTACCACCGAGTCGAAGATCAGTTTGCCCATGCCGGGATAGTTATACAGCGTCTCGATGAACAGCGCGCCCGTCAGCGCAAAACTGGTATGGGCGGCCAGGTGGTGCACAAACGGCAGGATGGCGTTACGCAGCGCGTGCCGTCGCTTAAGCCGCCCCGTTGTCAGGCCCTTCGCGCGCGCCACCAGCATATAGTCCTCGCCCAGCACGCCGATCATGCTGTTGCGCACCAGCAGGAATTTGCTGCCCAACAGCGCCAGTGTCAGGGTAATCACCGGCAGCGCCAGGTGTTCGCCGTAGTCGCGCACCTTGTCCCAGGGGGTAGCGTATTCGACAAACGGTGTGCGTCCCCCCGCCAGCGGCAGCCAGCCCAGCTCAACGCCAAATACGATCAGCAACAGCATCCCGGTGAAAAAGACCGGAGCATTGCTGGTGATCACGCTCACGGTGACCAGCGTTTTGTCCCAGATGGAGCGGCGTTTCCAGGCCGCCTCTGCGCCACTCCACACCCCGATCATGGATGCCAGCGCCAGCGCGATCACGGTCAGGCGCAGCGTCCAGGGCAGGTGCTCGCCCAGCAAATCGGTAACCGGTTGGTTGAGGCGAATGGACTGGCCGAGGTCGCCTTCGAACGCGCCGAAGAAGTAATCCGCGTACTGCTGGCGCAGTGGGCGATCTAGCCCGTAGTACGCTTCTAATTCGGCGCGAACGTCGGGATTATACACGTAGTCGGCGCTTTGCGGATCAAGCAGCGCGGCCAGCGGATCGCCGGGCAGCAGGCGTGGCAGCAGGAAATTGAGCGTGACCACAACCCACAGGGTAAAAAGGTAGACAACTACACGCTGCTTCATACGGGTACAATTCACTTTTCGCCTGACGATATAGACAGATGCTAACACACTGGGCGGATGATGTGTGCAACGGCTATCGCGTCGAATTTGACTCCATTTTACTCCGGCACAGGCTCTTTTTGCAATAACTTACATCTGAATTTTCTTCCGTTTATCTATGGTTGACCTATCCACGAACTCAAGTAAAGTATGTAC
>JAADYV010000583.1 GCA_010092855.1 Chloroflexota bacterium
CAATTCGCGGTTCATAACAAGCATCACATTGATGGAGGACACATGCACTACTTTCGTTTTGCGTTGCCGGTTCTGGCACTAGTTACGTTGTTAGGTGTGGTATCGCTGCTGCCACAGCAGTCCACTCATGCCCAGGATTTAAGCGGTGTGGTGGCCTTTGTCGGTACCAGCGCCACCACCGGCACAGACATCTACATCCTCGACATCGGGTCGGGGCAAGTGGGGCAATTGGGGGTCGCGGCGCGCGAGGGGAAACGTCCGGTGTGGCAGCCGTCGGGGGAATGGCTGGCCTTCACGACCGCCGACGGGGGGTATGGCGTGCTGAACGGGCTGGCCGGTTGTTTCAGCGGCGCAAACGTGTGTGAAAACGTGACAACGTTCACGCCCGACGAGGAAATTGTGGACGTGGCGTGGTCGCCAGACGGCGCATGGCTGCTGCTGCTGACCGCCGATGAGATCAAGCTGGTCTCGCCGCTGGCCACCTCGTTGGACCTGGCGCTGACGGTCGAAGCGGACTGCCCTGGCGGGTTTGAGTTGTATGGCGAAGACGCTTACGTGCTGTGCCTGGGCGCGGACGAGGTGAGCGTGATGGAGATGGGCATGGCCAACAACCAGGTCACGCTCACACCACACTACACGCTGGGCAGCTTCCCCAACCTGACGGCGCTGGCCATCGGGCCACTGGGAGCATCGGCTGTTGGCACGCAGGAGACGGTGGGCGACTCCGGCCACGTGGCCGACATCACCGGCGCGGTCAGCCGCATCGCGTCGATCCAGATTCACATCTACGACCTGGCTTATGCTCCCGATGGCACGCTGGCGGTGGCCGGTGCGACCGCCGACTCGACCGGGGACGGCACATTGCGCGATGGAGACCTGGCCGAACTGTACCAGTACGACCTGATGGGCGCGCTGAACCAGGTGCCGGGCCTGACCGGGGCGTATGGATTGGCCTGGTCACCCAGCGGGGACCGGCTGCTGGTCATCACCGGCGAGCAAAACTTCAAGCTGTACACCGCCGCCACCGGCACCACCGCCGCGCTGACTGCCGCGCTGCCCGCGCCGGACGTGGTAGCCGCGCTGCCTGCCTGGAAACCCGGTGAGGCTCCGCTGCCGATGGTGCCCGCCGCAACACAGGGTGTAGCAGCGGCTCCGCCTACGTCCGAACCGTTAGCCTATCCCACCTTCACCCCGCGCCCGGTACAACCGACCGCGCGGCCCACCCTCACCCCGCGTCCCTCGGTCACGCCCCGTCCCTCGGCCACGCCGGGCAGTCCAATGGGCACCGGCTGCCAGTATGCCTACGGCGGCAGCAGTACCATCAATCCGGGCGATATGGTGCAGGTCACCAGCTACGGCGCGGGCCTGCGGCTGCGCGCGGCACCCGGTCTGAACGAACAGCAACTCCGCGAACTGCGCAGCGGGGCACAGATGTCGGTGTTGGATGGTCCCATCTGTGCGTCCGGTTATCGCTGGTGGCAGGTGGAGCTGGAAAGCGACCGTACAATCGGCTGGGTAGCCGACAGTGATCCCAGCGGGTGGTGGATTGAGCCTGTTGGCCAGGGGTATTCCGTTACCTTCCAGGCCGTCCCCTCCACAATCCAGTCTGGCAACTGCACAACGCTGCAATGGTCCATGGAGGGCATCCAGGAAGTGTACTACCTGGGCGACGGCAGCCTGAACGAAGGCGTCACCGGCAATGGTTCGCGCAGTGTGTGTCCCGCCGTCACTACCACCTACCAACTGCGCGTGGTGTTGCAGGATGGCTCGACCATCTATCCGGACGTAACCGTTACCGTAGGCGCAAGCTCGCCGTGCTACTATCTGACTGTCATCCAGACGGCATATCACTCGAACCCTGATCCCGGCTTCAGCGTGGACGAACTCGGTCCGGGCCATAGCTGTGTTGGCGGTTGGGAACCCGGCACCGTTGTCACCCTGGCGATCTCGCCCATCTGGTCTTCGTCCGATTATGAAATTGCCTACACGGACTGCTTAAACGTTCAGATCTCAGCGGACTATGAGAATTCGCGCAAGATCGTCACCCTGACAATCCCGGATTACAGTTGTACGCTGCATATCCATCGCTACTACGACGACTAACGGCAGCGCACCACCTGGTTAGCGTTTGCCAGCGGGGAACGTGACGGTTTGCGTTCCCCGCTGCGATTCTGGATACGGTTGCGAAATATGCTGACACCAGACGTCGGGAATATGCGGTATCGTAGATGTGCAGTGAGTCGTGAGGAGGAAAAACGATGCAATGAGTGGCCACTGGACCGGCTGCGTGCGCGGATCGAACAAGGTCCGCCACCATTTTAGATGCACAGCGTGGTGGCGTTTTTTCCGAAACGGGAGTCCGTGCCTTGCGCGGCGGAGCACGCTCCGCCCAGGGCGACGACGTCGCCCTGCCGCGCGAATCGCGCGGGCGCAAGGCACTCCGCGACGCCACCAAAAAACACCCCATAAGCTGGTCCACAATACGGTACAATCCCGTCACCGTGCTCGACACATAGGAGAGTGACGCCATGTACTACGGACTCGACATTCCCCCCTTCGGACCCCTGGGCGACGCCCTTGTCCTGGCCGGACTCGCTCGTGAAGCCGAGGACGCGGGTTGGGACGGCTTCTTCATCTGGGACCACATCGCGCGCGAATGGCGCGTGGACGTCGTTGACACCTGGATCGCGCTGGCAGCAATTGCCATGCAAACGGCCACTATTCGTTTCGGGCCGCTGGTGACGCCGCTGCCCCGCCGCCGCCCCTGGAAGCTCGCGCGGGAAACAGTTTCGCTCGATCACCTGTCCGGCGGGCGACTGGTCTTTGGTGTGGGCCTGGGCAGCGGGCGCGACTGCGAATGGCGCAATATGGGCGAGGAAACTGACCTCAAGACACGCGGTGCAATGGCCGACGAAGGGCTTGAGATCATTACCAGGCTGTGGTACGGGGAATCGTTCAGCTTCGAGGGCCAGCACTACACAATCACCGACGCGCACTTCACCCCTAAACCGCTCCAGCAGCCGCGCATCCCGATCTGGACCGGCGGCTACTGGCCCGCCAGGCCCCCATTCCGGCGTGCAGCACGCTGGGATGGGGTGTTTCCGCTGGGCAAGCAGGGCGGCCTGCTCCAACCAGCGGACATTCGCGTCATTGTGGATTTCGTGGGCGAACACCGCCAGTCCAGCGCCCCATTCGACGTGGTATACCGCCACCCAGCCGTCACCGACCTGGACCAGGGCCGCGAACTGGTGACCGCCTACGCCGACGCAGGCGCGACGTGGTGGCTGGAAGCCATCCACCCCGTACACTTCGGCGGAAATTGGGAAGGCGACTGGATGGTCGAGCGGATGCGCGCCCGGATTCTCCAGGGGCCACCGCGCATCTAACCTGCACAAAAAGACACGACGCCGGGGGGTGGCCGCTGGCGTCGTGTTGGGTAGTGGAGGTGTCGGGAATCGAACCCGAGTCCAAAAGATTCGCGGACAGACCTCTACAAGCATAGTCAGTTTTTAAGTTTCGCGTCGTGGGTGCCATAAACTGACGAAAGGCGGACCACGTGGCTAGCCGGAATTGGTCTTAGCTGCGGCGTCCCGGCACCGCGGCAGGGCATCCTATCCTTTGTGTCGCCTGCTTGCCGCCCGGATAGGAGACGGTCGGGGCAGACGGGTTACCCTCGGGTAACCTTGTTCGGTCCCGCCGGATTATGCGGCGAGAGCGAAGCTAGGAGTGCTTTCGTTGGCACTTATTGGTTGTGCTCTGGATTAACGAGGGTAGAGCACCTCGGCTTGCAGTCTGGACACAACCTCCCCTGTCGAAGCCTATCACCCCCATGCACCCTATTATACCAGATTTCGGCTGCGTTAAAATGGTTTAAATTCCAAGAAATGTGTTAGAGGCGTGGGCAGCCCGACTTGGACTCATGCCCCAATTGACAGGACTCCCCGCAAGCACTACGATTCAACCAGGTGGTGTTGACGGTTTCGCCTGAAAACGGTGATCTCCTGAGTACAAACTTCAACACGGCCTGTATTCCGTGACTATTGGCGCAAAAATACACTTGGAGAGAATCCATGTTAGTCAAAGACCGTATGTCGTCTAACCCCATCACGGCTGCACCCGATACCACGCATCGCCAGGCCAACGACGTGATGCGCGAGCACAACATTCATCACCTGCCGGTGGTCGACCGGCGTGGCAACCTGATCGGCATTGTGTCCGACGAAGACTTGATCGCGGCCCAGCCATCCGCAGCCACCACGCTGAGCATTTATGAAATCCACAACCTGCTGTCCAAGCTGCAACTCAAGGACCTGATGCAGTCGCCCGTGATCACCATCCCGTCCGAAACGCCCATCGAAGAGGCTGCTCGCTTAATGCAGGAACGAGACATCAGTTGTTTGCCCGTCGTAGACAACGAGCAGTTGGTGGGCATCATCACCGACAGTGACCTCTTCACAACAATGGCCGACATGCTGGGCAGCGGACAGGAAGGCGCGCGCTTCACACTGCAAGTGCCCGACGAACCCGGTATGCTGGCTAAAGTGACGCAGGCCGTGACCGACGCCGGGGGCAACATCCTCAGCCTGGTAACGTGGAAATGCGACGATGGCCTGGGACACATCACGATCAAGGAGCGCGGCGCAGATTACCGCCAGCTAAAGCAAGCGCTGGACGATATCGAGTTCACGGTCGACGACTTGCAGCAAGACCCCAGCTATACCGAGCAGCAGTCGGGCCGCTTCGATGTGCGCACCCTGCGCGACCAGATGTGAGTGTTACCCGTTGCCGCCGCGTGGCAACTATCCGGGCGGACACAAGCGTCTGCCCGGTTTTCCCTCGTGAAAACTGTAAATTAGTGCATTACAGGCAGGGACCGGGTACAATTCCGCCGAGTGAGCGATTAACCAGCTCGGTCGATAACTATATGGGGGACTTATCAACATGCCAGACTGGACCGGTTATGCGGCATATTATGCGGATGACGGGCATACCGTCACAGGCGACGTGCTGGTCTGCCCGGATGTCTACAGCCCGCAGCTCGACAACATCCGCGACATCCTGGTCTATCTACCTCCCTCCTACCATCACAGCACGCGCAGCTATCCCGTGCTATACATGCACGACGGCCAGAACCTGTTCGACGAGCGCACCAGTTTTGTGGGCGAATGGGAGGCCGACGAAACGCTCGACGCACTCAGTGACGACGGCATCGAGGCGATTGTGGTCGGTATCCCCAACATGGGTGACTATCGCCTGGACGAATATGGCCCGCGCCACAACCCGGTGCTGAACATGGGCGGCCAGGGCGAAGCGTACCTGGCGTTTGTGTGCGACACGCTCAAGCCCCTGATCGATTCACACTTCCGCACCCGCCCCACCCGTGAACACACCGGCATTATGGGATCATCGATGGGCGGGTTGATCAGCGTCTATGCCTATTCGCGCTATTCCGCTGTATTTGGCCTGTGTGGGGCGATGAGCCCCGCCTTCTGGTTCAGCGGCGAGCAAATCTTCGACTTCGTGGCGCACGGGCCGCTGCCGCCTGGCCGGATGTACATCGACGTGGGCACCCAGGAAATTCCCCGCCCCGGCTCGCGCGATGTGCTGTTGGGCCTCTCATCCGCCCGCTACGTGGCCGACGCCCGCCGGATGCGCGACCTGCTGTATGCCAGAGGCTTCGAAGACCTGCGCTATGTCGAAGAAGAAGACGCCATCCACCACGAATCCGCCTGGGCGCGCCGGCTGCCGGCTGCGCTGCGCTTTTTGCTGGGGTGATATGCTGTTGGGATGACAACCGGTCTGGTGCGTGATCTCACGCCGCGCAGCGTGCCATCCGACACTGGCGCGAAGCGCCTGCCCCGCTTATACTTCCCAGCATGACACGACAACGCTCTGCCCAACTGGTCTTCAGTTGTATTGCCCTGCTGCTGGTTGCGGGCCTGGCCATCAGCGGCTGCGGGTCTATCGAGGATGCCCTCGGCGACCGCGACGCCCCAACCCATACCGCGCGCCCCGACACCAACGGTAATCCCGGCGGGCGGCTGTCGGTGTGGCTGGAAACGCCCGACGGCCAGGTACGCAACGCCGATGCGCCCATCGTGCAGGGTGCAGTGCCCGCCACGCCCGTCGGCCCCAACGCCACCGAGACTGCTGTCGCGCAAACCCAGTTAAATGCCACCGCCACTGCCGCCGCGCTGCAGCAGCCCGAATTTATCCGCCCGCCAGAGTGCCCGGAAGTCGACGGCGTCAACCCGCCGCCGCAGCCCACCAACTTCGCCGACTTTGGGGGTGTCATCGCCGAGTACCTTTCGGATGGTGTTAAGGCCACGCCACTGCGGGAGCGGCTGGCCAGTTGGGGCGCGATCACCGACCAGGGCGGGCTGGTCAACAAGGGCGTAGACCTGACCGGCGACGGCGCGCGTGACGTGGTGATCACGCTGTTCAACCCCTACACCTACGATCCCGACGCGATCCGCAACGAGGGACAGCTCCTGATCTACACCTGCGAATACGACGGCTACCAGCTCCAGTACCGCGAACCCATCAACGCCAGCGCCCGCATCGCACTGCCGCAGGTGCTGCGCGTGGGCGACATGAACGGCGATGTCAGCAACGAAGTGGTCTATTTCTACGAAACCTGCAACGGCTTCACCTGCGACAAGGAAGCCCACATCCTGTCCTACGACCGCCGGGAAGGGTTCGTGCCGCTCAACACCTTTCCGATCACGGCGCGCAACGGGCGCATCAGCATCCTGGACCTGGACAACGACTATGTGTGGGAAGTCGAAGCCGAGATCAATATCCAGGGCGGTCTCAGTGTCGGGCCACCGCGCAGCTTGACCGAATGGTGGGATTGGGACGGCGAAAATTACAACCTCGTCCAGCGCGAAGAACTCGAAGGCCAGTACCGCATTTTCGCCATGTACGAAGCCGATGACCTGGTGGCGGCGGGCCAGTACGCTGCCGCAGTAACCGCCTACGCCGACGCCCGCCTCGATGACAGTTTGCTGGACTGGGACGAGATCCAAAACGAGCGCGAGATTCTGCGCGCTTATGGTGCCTTCCGCATCATTGTCACCTATACCCGGCTGGGCAACACCGGGCGCGCCGAGTATTGGGTCGGCGTTATCCAGGACCAGAATCCGCCCGGCTCGGTAGGCTATGGGTATGTCCAGATGGCCGAGGCGTTCTGGAACACGTACACCGCCAGCGGCGGCGACATCACCCAGGCGTGTGCCCAGGCCAACACCGTCGGGGACCGTGCGCCAAATGTGCTCAGCACACTCAACAGTTACAGCCCGGACCGGCGCTTCCTGGCCAGTGACTTGTGCCCGTTTTAGGCAGCGCCGGACAACCAGGGAAACCATGAAACTGCTAGACTTCTTCCGCGAACACAACGAGGATGTCCTCGACTTCCTCAAAGAACTTGTCATCCGTGAATCACCCTCCAACAATAAACCCGCCGTCGATGCGCTGGGCCAGTTCATCATCGAACACCTGCGCGAAATCGGAGCCCAGGTCGAGGTCTTTCCCCGGCGCGAAGTGGGTGACCTCATCTACGCGGCATGGAACGGCACCGCGCCCGGCACCCCAATCCTGCTGATGGGCCACATCGACACCGTCTGGCCGGTGGGCACACTGCAAAAAATGCCGTTGTGGGAAAACGAGATGCGGCTGTATGGCCCCGGCATCCTGGACATGAAAGCCGGGATCGCGCTGATCATCAAGGTAATCGGGCTGCTCAAACTGCACGGGGGACTGCCCCGCCGTCCGATCTGGGCGCTGTTCAACACCGACGAGGAGATCGGCAGCGACTATTCGCGCGACATGATCGAAAAGATTGCGGCCAATGCCGGGCTGGCGCTGGTCTTCGAACCGGCCACCGAGGGGGAAACGGTCAAGACGGCGCGGCGCGGCATGGCCCGCTACCGGGTACATATCGAGGGTCGTCCCGCCCATTCGGGGCGCGAGCCAGAGCGCGGCATCAACGCCATCCACGAGGCCGCCTACCAGGTGCTGCGCATCGCCGAATGGAACGCGCCGGAACAGGGCACGTCGGTGGCCACGACCCTGATCGAAGGCGGCACGGCAGCCAACATCATCGCGCCGCACGCCCAGTTCCTGGTCGATTTGCGCTTCAGCACGCAAAGCGAAGCTGACCGAGTCACCGAATTGGTCGAAAACCTGACGCCCGTGCAGGACGGCATCCGGCTGGTCGTCAAGCGCGTAACGAGCCGCCCGCCCATGGAACGCGACGAGCAGATGGTACGCACCTTTAACCAGTGTGCCGATCTGGCTGGGCAGTTGGGGCTGCCGGTGGCCGAGGAACTCTCCGGCGCGGGCAGCGACGCCAACTTCACCGCCGCAATGGGCATTCCCACGCTGGACGGACTCGGCGCGCGGGGCGAAGGGATGCACGCCGACAACGAACACATCATGATCAGCAGCCTGCCCCGGCGCGCGGCGCTGCTGGCCAGCATCCTGCAAAACTGGGATATGGACGGGGTGTAGGGCGGGGGCACTAACAGGGGCAGAAAACAACCCGGTAGGCAAACGGTTTTGGGGTTTACCCCTCGCCCTAACCCCGCGAACCAAAGTTCGCCCATGAACGGCTATACATTACCCACAAGTTGGGTAGCGCATGTTTTTGGGGAAGGGAAGAACTCACCTCGCCGCCGCCTGTGTGCTCAAGTCGCTTCGCTACTGCAAGCCGACAGGCTACATCGGACGTAAGTCTACTGAAGTGACTCCGGCATTACCGCTTATCGCCAGCATGTTCAAGGTTGAGCCTCGCTCGTTTGCGGGAAGAACGAGTCGCTTTAGCCGACTTCCTTTTTACATAGCTGCGCGGCTTTGAGCAGCGCATCGGGCGTAGCGCCTTCCTGACAAGGATAGCTGGGTCAGTAGAAAGATATGGGTAACGCATAGCCGCGCGGCGGGAGTCGAACCTCCAGTTCGCGGGGTTAGGGCGAGGGACAAACCGATGACTCGCTACCATTTAACATGAACTTTCGTGAAATGCACCCCCTGTGCCCGATAATTGGAAAAAACCAGGCAGGTTATGTATCTTCTGGGTGGGGTTGGTGCCCCACCCTCTTTTTGTCCACAAGATTCGTTTAAACGAGGTAAAAAAGTTATGCGACTTAGACTGCTGCTCCCCCTGTTGATCGTTTCCATCATGGCGCTGGCCCCGCTGGGCATGGAGCACCCTGCCCCGGCCACCGCCCAGGATGGCGACAACCTGCACGTGCCGTCCCCCGACTGGCGCGACCAGGTTATCTACTTCATCATGATCGACCGCTTCAATGACGGCGATCCCGCTAATAATGACCAGGGCGCAAACGAGTTTGACCCGGTCGATGGCCGCAAGTACAGCGGCGGCGATTTGCAGGGTATCATCGACGAACTGGACTACATCCAGGACCTGGGCGCAACCGCGATCTGGATCACGCCACCGGTGGCTAACATGTGGTGGGACCCGGACGAGAACTCCGGCGGTTATCATGGCTATTGGGCCGAGAACTTCATGGCCGTCGATGCCCATTTTGGCACGCTGGAAACCTACCAGGCGCTCTCCAGTGCGCTGCACAGCCGGGGCATGTACCTGATCCAGGACATCGTGGTCAACCACACCGGCAACTTCTACTTCTACGACGGGCCATACAACCCCGACGATCCCACCGAGAACTTCAACCTGAACACAGCCGCCGTGCCGGTAGCAGCCCCGTCGCAGCCGCCGTTCGACATGAACGACGTCACCGACCCGGAAGACCGCGCCGCCGCGATCTACAACTGGACGCCGTCAATCCTCGACTTCAGCAACCCGGACACACTCACCTATGGCCAGCTTTCCGACCTGGACGACCTCAACACCGATAACCCGGTGGTCCG
>JAADYV010000584.1 GCA_010092855.1 Chloroflexota bacterium
CCTGCCACAGCGGGACACCGCCCACGTCCAGGTCCTGGAATTCGCCCGCGCCGGGGTTCGAGGTGCGGCACAGGATAATGCACGCTTTGTCGGTGCGTTCCAGGAAAGGCGCGAGCGCTTCACGGCCCAGGTAGGGGTTGAGCGTGACAGCGTCAAAGCCCAGGCGATCAAAGATAGCTGTTACATAACCCTGGTTGGTCGAGCCGATGTCGGCGCGCTTGGCGTCGCAAATGGTGAGAATATCAGGGTGCTGTGCGCGCAGGTATTCGACGGTCTGTTCCAGCGCGGCCAGCCCCTCCGGGCCCAGCGCCTCATAGAACGCGATATTGGGCTTGTAAGCACAAACAGCCTCGTGGGTCTGCTCGATGATCCAGCGATTAAACGTGAACTGCGAAAACTCAGCCGCGTGGAAGCGCTCCGGCAGGCGGTCGATGCGGCTGTCCAGGCCAACGCACAGCAGCGAGTTGACCCCCTCCACGCGCCGGGCATATTTCTCGATGATGGGACTCAGCGCCATCATGCCCTACTCCGCCGTCTGCCACTGGTGCGGATCGCGCATCCAGCGTTCCAACAGATCGAGTTCCGGCTGGCCGAACATCCCGCGCCGCGAGGCTTCGACCACAATGGCCGAAAATGGCGTCAGGGGGTGCAGCCGCACATTGGCGGCGTTGAAGGCTTTTGCCGCTTCCGCAAAACCATACGACGTGATGCACAGGCAGTCCTTGACCACCGCGCCCGCCGCGCGCAGCGCCTCGACTCCGGCCAGGCTGCTGCCCCCCGTCGTGACCAGGTCCTCGACCAGCAGCACGCGCCGCCGCGTCACGTCCCCACCTTCGACCAGGCTCTTTAGCCCGTGCTCTTTGGCCTGCTTGCGCACGAAAATCGACGGCGTGCCCAGCAGGTAGGCCAGCGCCGCACTGTGGGGAATGCCCGCCGCCGCGATCCCGGCGATCACGTCGAATTCCAGCTTGAGCGCCGTGATCACCTGGCGGAAGCCCTCGATCACGACCTGCCACTGTTCCGGCCAGAACGGGAGCCGCCGGTTGTCGATGTAGACCGGCGACTGGATGCCGGACTTGAATGTCACGGGGGCGTCGGGCGTAAAGACCACTGCCTCACAATCGAGCAGCGCCGCCGCGACCTGCGCCTGTAAAACCTGGATTAGCATACCGATTTCGCCTTCTGTGTTACGTTGTGCGCGCTGTGTTGCGCGTGCTATATGTTGTTCGTGCCATGTCGTGCAAGATGAGCGCCGCCGCCAGCGGCCCCCGGTAGATGAGTGTACTCCAATATTGGACCGCCGGCACACCTAGGTCGGTAAACGCGCGCAGCGTGGCCGCATCCTGCACGCCGCCGCAGCCGATTACGTCCACGTTGTAGCCGTGCGCGGCTTTGACCTCGACCAGGGTACGGGCCGTTTCCAGCGCGTGGGTGTGTAACCGTCCGCCACCCACGCCTGCCATCTGGCCCGAACCATCCGGTGCGGCCTGGCCCAGTGTATTGGTTGCGATCACGGCGCGCACGCCAACCGCGTCAAACGCCGCCATCAGGCCCTGATATTGCGCCGCGCCCAGCCCTGGACTGATCTTGACCCACAGTGGCACATCGCCCAGCGCATCCACCGCCGCGCCGCACAGGTCGCGCGCCTGGTTCGCCGTCTGGTGGCCGTGCGGATCGTCTTCCGTGTTGGGACAGCTCAGGTTAAGCGCATACCACGCCGGAGACACGCCGCGCTCGACAAACGCCGCCAGCGCCTGTGTCACCTCCGCGCGCTGCTGCGCTGGATCATCCACGCCCGGGCTAACGGCGATGTTGATGCCATACTCCGGGGGCAGTTCGTCCGCGTGAGTCAACAGGAATTCCGCCGCTGCCGCAGCGCCCGGATTGCGCAGCCCGACCCGGTTCTGGGTGGAACGGGTTGGCACGTCGCGCCACACTACCACGCCCGGATTGCCCAGGCGCGGCCAGCGCGTATACGACCCGAACTCTACCGCACCCACCAGCCGGGGCACACTCCGCCAGCCGGGGATGATGTTGCGGCCCGATTGAACCGCCGCCAGCGCATCGGATTCCGACGCGAAACCATCCCCCTTGACAAACCCTGCCGCCAGGATCAACGGTGACGACAGCGTCACCCCGCCCACCGTCACCGGCTGGGCATCGAACGCCAGTCCGTGCGCCGCACCGAGTACCTGCTGCACCGCCCTACGTCCGTCCGCCCAGCGCAGCAGCCGCAGCACGCGCTCGTGAGCCGTTTGCGCCGAAGAACGGAAGATCAACGGGCGCGCGGCCCCATACAGCGCCCGGTTCATGTGCAGAAACGCGCTACGCCACATCTGGCCCCCACAGGTTAATCCCGTTGCCGGGCGGCACCAGCACCCGCTCGCCATCGAATACCGCCTCGCCCCGAATACGTACCGCGCGCACTCGTCCCCGGACCTGCATCCCCTCGAACGGCGACCAGCCACACAGCGTAAACAAAGTCGCGCGCGTGATGGTGTACGTCGCGTCCAGGTCTACGACAGTGTCGGTTTCCGGCGGGGGCGTGAGGCCGAAGATGCGCTGCGGATTCAGCGCCACCAGCTCGATCACGCGCTCCAGCGTCAAGCGCCCCTCGTGGGCAGCGGTCAGCAGCAGCGGCAGCGTGGTTTCCAGGCCCGGCACACCAAACGGCGGTTGCTCGGACTGCTTTTCGGCCAGCGTATGCGGCGCGTGGTCGGATTCCACCACATCGACCGTGCCGTCCGCGATGCCGTCCCACAACGCGGCCTGGTCAGCGGCGGTTTTGAGTTCGGGTTTCATCAGCCCCAGCGGACCCAGCGCCCGCACGTCATCCGCCGGCAGGAACAGGTGGTGCGGCGTCACGCCCACCGACACCGGCAGCCCGTCCGCTTTGGCCGCGTGCAGCAGCGCGATTTCCTCCGCCGTGCTGACGTGGCAGAAGTGCGTCTGGCGGCGCGTCTCGCGCACCAGCGCCAGGATATCGGCCACTGTCTGGCCTTCGGCGTGCACGGCGATGGGCTTGGCGGGCGGCCAGGCGTGGTAATGGCGGCGGCGTTGGGCCTGATCCGCGATCAGCAGCGTGCCGGTGGTGGCGTTGTTGTACATCTTCAGGCCGCACACCGGCCCATTCTCAAGCGCCGCGTACTCTGCCGTGTTATCGTCCTGGCTGGCCCCAAAATACACGCCCCAGTCGCACACCGCTTCGGCATTCAGCGCGGCCAGCTTGGTGTCCAATGCCGCCGCGTCGATGGTGGCAGGCGGGGTGTTGGGCATGTCCAGCACCGCCCAATAGCCCCCGGCCAGCGCTGCCGCCGTCTCGCTGGCAAAGGTGGCCTTGCGCGCCCATTCCAGCCCGCGCAGGTGCACGTGCGGGTCCAGCATACCGGGCAGGGTGAGAGTGCGTGCCATACCGCTTACACCCACAGCCCGCCGACGACTTTCGCCAGCAGCGCCATCCGCACGAACATACCGTTTTCCATCTGCTGGAAATAGACCGCGCGCGGGTCGGCGTCCAGCGCGTCGTGATCGTCGGGCGTGCCCATCTCGTGCTTGCGCGGCAGCGGGTGCATCAGGATCGCGTCGTCTTTGGCCCCGGCCATCACACCCGGGCGCATGATGAAGTCGTCCTTGATGGCGTCGTAGTCCGCCAGGGTGTCGAAACGCTCCTCCTGGATGCGCGTCCAGTAGATCACGTCGGTGTCGGCCAGCACATCTTGCAGGTTTTCGGTTTGATGGACCTCGATGCCGTTCGACTGCACGAACTCCACGATTTTGTCCGGCATCCGCAGTTGGTCCGGCGCGACAAAGTTGAGCACAGTGCCGCCCGCCTCGTAGCGCGCGATCAGCTTGGCCAGCGAATGCACGGTGCGGCCATGCTTCAGGTCACCCACCAGCGTAATGCTCAGCCCGTCGATGGTGCCCTTGAAGTCGTAGATGGTGAAGCAATCCAGCAGCGACTGGCTGGGGTGTTCGCCCACGCCGTCGCCACCGCTAATGATCACCGGCTGGCGCGCGATCTGTTCGCGCAGGCGGTCCAGGTAGTAGGCCGCTTCGTATGACGACCCAACTTCCGGGTGGCGCAGCACGATCACGTCCGAATAACAGCCGACGGCGCGCACGGTATCGGCCAGGTTCTCGCCCTTGTACACCGACGAGAAGCGCACGCCGTTGCTGGCCGCGACCACCTCACCGCCCAGGTGCCGCATCGCCGCCTGGAACGACAGGTCGGTGCGCGTGCTGGCCTCGTAAAAGAGCGTGGCCATCAGATACCCAGCGCACAACTGCAGCAGCCCCCGGTCGCGCTGTTTGAGGCGCTTGCGAATCGACATTGTGGCGTCAAACAGAATCTGCAAGTCTTCGCGCTCGAACTGGTCCACCGAGATGATGTGCTTGTGGGTGAAGTCACCGCCGATTTTCGGCGGGGTGTAGGTTTCCAGGAATCGCTGGGACTGGCGCAGGTCAGCGTATTGCAACATTTCGTTTGTGGTCATCCGTTCCTCCCACAAAAAAAACCACCCGTTGGGGTGGTTTAACGATTGATGGTATTTGTGATGCCGTTGAATCGTGGCACAGCACGTTCGTAAAAAACCCGTGTCGAACCATTGGGGCGCATCACGGTTTATCCGCTCCACACGTTTACGATAGCTGGTATAACCCGACTCAAGCGAGCATCAACACTCTAACGCCCCACTGTACCGTGTAACGGATATGCCGTCAAAAAAACGTGCAAAAGGGCGCACCGGTTACGCCTCTCGCCGGATGATGCCTGCCTGCGCTGCGCCCTATTGAACTGGCCGCCAGACCGGGAACAGGTTGTTCGACTCGCCGTCGGTAAGCTGTGTGCCCGTGGCGTCAGCCGCGCCGTCGTTGGCCACATCCAGCAGATACAGGTGCCAGGTACCCGTCTCGTTGGACATGTACACGGCCTGCCCGCCGGAAGGGGCATAGGCTGCCCCACCCTGGAATACTTCACCTTCGCCCAGGGCGTGATTCTCGGTGCCGTCCGCATTCATAACGTGCAGTTCGAGGTTGCCCGCCTGCAACAGCTCGCCCTGCGCATTCATGTACAGGATCGTGCTGCCGTCCAGCGACCAGACCGGGCTGGCCACGTCCTCTGCGTCGGTGAGCTGCGTGATCTCACCACTGGCGACGTCCACCACAAAGATGTTTTGCCGGTTGATGCGGTACGATGAATAGGCCACTCGCGTCCCATCTGGAGACCAGGCCGGGATCAGGTCCCAGTTGCCGCTCACTTTCTGGGTCAACTGCTGCGGATTCTGGCCCTGCCTATCCCCCAGGTACAGCAGCAAATTAGTGCCGCCGATCTGCGTGAAGACCGTCTGCTGCCCATCCGGACTCCAGGCCGGGGCAATATTCACACGTTCGGCGTCCATCAGGATTGCCAGCGTGCCGAAGCCAGCCAGGTCCAG
>JAADYV010000585.1 GCA_010092855.1 Chloroflexota bacterium
GTGCCGCTAAGCAGCGCCAGCAGCAGCACGAAAATCGACAGTTTACGAAACATGGGTTTCCTCCTCAAAAAGCGAACAGCGTTTAGCGGTCAGCCACCGGGGAATGGCGTAGACCAAAACAGCCCAATAATGTCCAACTGTTGCACACCGTTCTCACTATATATACACCGATTGCCGATTCTGCGGGGAAAACCGGGGAGGAAATCGAGGCAGATTCGCCCACCAGCCAGCTCACGCCCGCGCGGCTACAGCTCGCGCGCGTCGACATACATCGGCTGATCCTGCCACTTCGGTTTCCAGTCCTCGCGCAGCGACTTAAACACCATCCAGTAGTCCATCTGGTTGTGCGCCTCGGAGAACATGAACTGCGGCACCTTATCCATGCGGTCGAGCAGCAGCGTCAGCTTGCTCACATTGTCGGTGACGGCCATATCGCGCAGGTTATCGAACAGCGAGCGCAGCATATCCGGGCTGTGGATGCCCACCTCGTCGAACAGGCGCAGGCTTTTCTCGCCACGTTCGCGCATCTCCTCCTCGCTGGGAAACGGCAGATGGGCGGGCCACTGTTGGAACACATAGCTCTGGTCGAACAGGCTGATCCCCGCGAACTGCGCATCGCCCATGTCTACCGACCAGCGCTCGAAACCAAAGTCCTTGACGCGCTTGGCGACGTTGGGCACGTACAGGTCGCGCCCGCTGTGCACGGCGCGAACCAGGTCCTGGTCGCAGGCGATATCATTGACGTGGCGCGGCATGTATTCGGGGAAATCAAACGCAGGGAACGGCTGGTAGACCAGCAACATGACCTGGCGCACCCGTTCGTAGCCCAGCTTATCGAACAGCTTGAGCGAGGGCACATTCGAGACCACGATATGGGCGTAGACACCGTCCACCTCGCGCGCTTTCAGGTAGCCATCAATCGCCGCCACCAGCGACCACCCGATGCCCTGTCGCCGCACCTCCGGGTCGGTGCGCACATCGAACACGTAGCCCAGCGATACCGGGTCATCGCCAATGTGCGTGCGCTTGACGCACACTGCCGCAACACCAACCACACGGTCCTCGTGTTCGGCCACCAGTAGCTGATGGTCCGAAAACAGCGCCGCACGGTCAATAAAGCGGCGGCGATAGTGCACGAACGGTTCGGGCAACCCGCGCGGACACAACCGCTCCAGCGCCATCAGCGCCGGATCGTCTTCGGGATGATAATAGCGAATGTGCATTGTGTTTTAGCCGTCAATTGTGCTACATTGGGAAGCGTTCGCTGGCTCATCTCTACAGCTTAATACAAAATCGATTCTTGCGACAGTGTACTCAGGGCACATAAAACCAAACCCTAACCGGGCAACAACGGTCCAGGGGAACGGTATTCGCAAATCCAGCAAATATCCTTATAATAAGACGGTAGGAAGCAACAACCCGGAACTCAACCTTGACAACTGGCGGCAAACAACGCATAGTACGAAAGATGCGCGCGGTCAAGATTAGGCCACAAACCGATTTTGACGTATACTGGTGGGCAGAATCCCACTGTGTATACTGGTGGACAAAATCCCACCGTGTATAGTGGTGGGCAGTGTCCCACTGTCCGGCGCAGTTATGAGCCAGGCAACGGTCAGGCATCATCTCACCAATTGGAGGATCAGGTACAATGCCACCGGAGAAAAGCGGTTTCTTTTACGCTAACAAGTTCGCCCGCATCACGATCGAAGCGCTTGAGGAGGTGATGGGGAAGAATGGCCTCAACGCAATCCTGAACCTGGCGGACTTGTCGGAGCTGATTAACAACTATCCCCCGGATAATCTGGAAAAAGAATTCGACTTTGCATACTTCACGGCGCTGTGCGTGTCGTTGGAGGATATGTACGGGCCGCGTGGTGGCCGCGGCCTGGCCTTGCGCGCAGGCCGGGCGACGTTTGCCGATGCGCTGCGTGGTTTTGGCGCGTTGGCCGGGGTAGGCGACCTGGCCTTTAAGGTGTTGCCGCTGACGGCCAAGCTCAAGATCGGCATCCCGGCCATGGCCAACATTCTCACCCAGTTTTCGGATCAGATTTCCAACGTGCACGACGAAGGTGACAAATACATCTACACCCTGGAACGCTGCCCGATGTGCTGGAACCGCAAAGCCGACCGCCCGGTGTGCTACATCGGCCAGGGTCTGCTGCAAGAAGGTCTGCGCTGGGTGTCGGGCGGTCACGAGTTCAAAGTCGATATGTCGCACTGCATCGCCAAAGGTGACGACATGGGCCGCTACGTCATCTACAAAGAACCAATGGACTAGGGCCTGGGCTATGCGCTGCTGCGCGTGGGACAACTCGACGCGCACCACCCACCCATGCGCTGTCTGGCTGAGGTCGGTGGCCACCATACATAACTTCACATCCACCCGGACGCTGCGTGGTGTACGGGGACTATAACTATGCCCCCTCCTGGTCATACTGGCTGCTCCCACCCACCCACCGCGGTGGGTTTTTGATTCCTGTGCTGGTGGGCCCCTCGCCTGCGCGACGGCTGCCCACCGTTTCCCCACCCGACCCACCACCGGCAGTTTGCGCGTGGTCAATCTTGCACTACAATCCAGGGTAAACAGCGCCAACTGCGGCGTAATTTCCGCTGGCGACCATCATTATAAAGTGGCAATCAAAGCAATTTGCAGGAGTGCGCCCATGCACAGCCGAAAATTAATATCGAGCCTGACGCTCGTGATCCTGGCCCTGGTGACCGCAGCCCTGGCCTGTAATCTAAAGCGCAAAGGTGATGACGTCACCACTACGACCACCGCTGTTGCCAGCGCCAATGCGCCCACCATCCAATTTCTGACCCCAGCGCTCGACGGCGCCAACTACTCGCGTGGGCAGCAGGTGAAATTCAAAGTGCGCGCCCAGGGCACCGCTACCCAGCCGATTTCACGGGTCGAACTGCGCGCGAAAGGCGTGCAAATCGATGACCAGGAGGCCGACAGCCCCCTGGCGACGTTCGACGCCATTATGTTCTACTCGGCCCAGGAACAAGGCACGATCACGCTGGAGGCTATCGCCTACACCACCAATGCGCAGGGCGTCGAGGTGGCCAGCCAGCCTGCCCAACGCTCCATCAATGTACTCGATCCCTCATCCCCAGACCAGGGCGGTGGTGATGATGATAGCGGTGATGGCGGCGGACCCAGCGGCACGCCGATTGTGCTGCAGCCTACCGCGACCACCAGCCCCTACTGTATCGCTACCGTGCTGAGCAGCGGGCTGCGCTTCCGCGCCGGGCCGGGTACCAACTATGACCAACTGACCAACCCCAGCAACTTCCAGGCCGGGGAGCAGTTGTTCGTGTTGGCCTACAACAACCAGGGCGGCACTGAATACCCGCTGTGGTGGCAGGTGCGCGTCAGCAGCACCGGGCAAACTGGCTGGGTCGCTGGCAGCCTGGTTCAGACCTCCGGCCAAACCTGTGGCACCATTCCCTTTGCCCAGGCCCCACCCCCGCCAACGCCGCAGGCCACCGGGCCCGACCTGATCGTGCTGTCCATCTCCGGCGACGCGGAGGTACAGTTAGACTCCGACAACACGGCTCAGGCCGAGTACCGAACGCGCATCAAGAACACCGGGGATACCACCGCGCAAGACGTCTGGGTGGAAATCACGCTGCCCAATGGCAGTACCCACTGGGAGAACGTTACCAGCCTGGCCTCAAACGCGGAACTCGACGTGCCCACCACCGGCCCGCTGGCCGCCGATTTCACCCAGCAAGGCAACTTTACAATTGTCGTTTCCATCGATCCCTTCGACACCGTTGACGAGCAGGAAGAAGCCAACAACTCCAGCGTGCTGCCTATCCGCGTAAACCCGCCGCCGCAGCCTCAGACCCAGCCAGACCTGGTGGTGCAAGGCGTCAGTGGCGACCCTGACCTGCAGTTGGGCGTCAACGGCACGGTGCAGGCCGAGTACCGGATTCAGATCGCGAACATCGGGGACGCTGCCGTACAAAACTTCTCGGTAACGCTCAGCCTGTTGTCCCTGGGATCGCCTGTCTATAACCCGGTTGTTGTCGTCGTTCAGACCAGCCTGGCTCCCAACTCCGAACTGGACATCCCGGTGGGGGACCCATTGCTCATCCCCTTCAACCAGTCGGGCGATTTCGAGCTGCGCGTCGACATCGACCAGGCCAACGATGTCAGCGAAAAAGACGAGGAAAACAACAGCTACAGCTACCCAATCGGGGTCGACCCGTCCCCGCAGCCCCAGGGGTGTACCGCGGAGATCCAGGGCACCGTGAATGTACGCACCGGCCCCAGCACCGGGTACCCCGCCATCGACACGACCACCACGGGCAGCCAGTACTCAGTTACGGGCTACAACGACCAGGTCGACGGCCTGTGGTATCAGATCAACTACGGGGGCGAACCGGCGTGGGTATCGGGCCAGTTGGTACAGCTCCAGGGCGACTGCAGCATTATTGGCTTTGAGGACGCACCGCCACTGGCGTGTGAGGCGGTGGTGCAGACCGATGGGACGCAAGTACGTAACGGCCCCAGCACAGCGTACAACCAGATCGGCACCGTCAACACGGGCACCCAGCTGCCGATTACGGGGTACAACGACGTGATCAGCGGTGGCGTCCGCTGGTATCAAGTCACCTACGGCGGCCTATCAAGTTGGATAACCAGCGAGTCGGTTTCGATCCAGGGCAACTGCAGCGCCATTGGCCCAATTGACGTGACGCCGCTGCCCGACGATGATGACGATGTTCCGCCGGACGACGATGACGACGTGCAACCAGACGATGATGACGACATACCGCTGGCGTGCGCAGCCGTGATCCAGGGTGCGCTAAACGTGCGCACCGGCCCCAGCACCGCCTACGATATCATCGACATGGCGAACGCGGGTGCCCAACTTCCGATTACGGGCTACAACGACGTGATCAGCGGCATCCGGTGGTATCAAGTCAACTTCGGCGGCCAGCCCGGCTGGGTTTCGGGCGAGTTTGTTGTGACCCAGGGCGATTGCAGCGCACTCGGTCCAATAGACGTAGAACCCCCTCCCAGCGGTGATGATGACGACGACGTGCCGCCGGGCGACGATGATGACGGCGGTTCGGTCCCCATCGGCGACGACGACGATAATGGCGCCAGCGCGCCGATCGTGCTGGTGCCACTGGGGATCGGCAATGCCGGGAACCTGCAGCCGGTTGCCACCGGCATCCCCACCACCACCGGTGCGGTCAATGCCCTGGCCTTCAGCCAAGACAGCATCCTGCTGGCCATCGCCGGAAGTGACGCCCACCTGCGGGTGTGGAACATGAACACCGACACAGAGGTCGTTGACCTGACGCCGGGCGGGAACATCACCGACGTGGCATTCAGTCCGAATGGCAGCCTGCTGGCTGCTGGGGTGGGCAATGAGGTCGTGGTGTGGGACGCCGGGGGCACCGAACTCGTCCGCCTGGACCACGGCGCACAGGTTAACGCGGTGGCCTTCAACGCGACCGGCACGCTGCTGGCGTCCGGTGGCGGCAATGCCTCGGACGTACTCGAAGGGCGCGTGCAGTTGTGGGATACGACCACCTTCGACCCAATCACGCCCGACGCGGGTGTCGAGGGGGAAGTCACCGGGGTTGGGTTTGTGGAGAACGACTCGCTGTTGGTGGTTTCTTCTTATGAGCTAAGCCGAGACTGTACCACCGTCGGCGACGGCGGCATGGAGCAATACCTGGTCAGCACCGGCATTCCCTCCAAGACCTTTGTCGAAAACAGCGGGCGCGTCACCGACCTGGCGCTGTCACCCAACCGGAGTTTCGTCGCCGGAACTGGCCAAAGCGAATTGTGCGCCGGCAACGGTGTGGTCTGGGTCTGGAACGCGGCGGGCACCATCCAGAACACGTTTGATCATGGGGTGGCCCAGGTGAATGTCAGCACCTTCAACCAGGACGGTATGCTGGTGGTCGCCGGTACGCAGGCAGGCGCGGTGCGTGTCTGGAACAGAAACAACAATGCCACCGCGCTGGCCGATCTGGGTATGTCTAGCGCCGTGACCGCGGTCGCTATCAGCCCGGACGGACTGCTGCTGGTGGCCGGTGACGCGAACGGCAATGTCCAGGCGTGGGGTGTCCCGCAATAGTGCACGCCCCACACCGCCTGGCAATGCGGCCTGCACATGAAATAGGTGCTATAGCAGGAAAAACATGGCCGTGTGTTGTTCTTTACCCCTCCCCCTAACCCCGCGAACCGGAGGTTCGACCCCCGCACGCGGGGAGGGGGAGAGGATTGGTGGTGCACCTTGGCTGATAACCAATCGATTTGAAAGCGTCTTTTTGTCTTCATCAGTCAACCGATCCCCACCACCAGAAATAGCACACAGGCAAAATCCCCTCTCCGTGTACGGGGAAGGAAACCGACCGCAGTCACAAGACCAGGTCGTAGGGGAGGGGAAATCCTGATACGCGACCGGTTAACCTGACGGGTGTTCGCGCCGAGACTGCGCGCCGTGCTACACTGGGACCAGGGTTAGACCGTAACCTGGCTCCGCCCGACCAGTGACATCCAAGACGAGAAAGCGATATGCTGCCCGAAATGCCCAACCGACTGTTTTTGGTAATCGCGGCGCTGGTGATGGCGCTGCTGGCATGTTCTATCGACCTGGGTGGGGACGATGAAGCCGACGACCCCGACGCCGATACCCCCGCCACACCGCCCACCGTGACGATCATCTCGCCGCAGAATATGGCCCAGTTCCCCGTCAACCAGCGCATCGATATCGTGGTTGAAACCAGCGCCGACGCCACGCTGCTGCAACTGCTCAACCCCGACCCCATCGGCACGCTCTCCATTTCGGGCGCAAATGTCAGCGAAGCCGGCACCAAGACCGCCACGCTGAACTGGAAACCGGAACGCCAGGGCACCTACCAACTGCAGGTGATCGCGTCCACCGGCGAGTTGTCCAGCGACCCCATACCCTTGACGCTTATCATCGGCGACAGCAGCGTGGTCCCCGGCAGCGGCAGCACCGTTGTTCCCGGCGGCGACCCCGCCTCCACCACCACCTGCGTGGGTACGGTGGTGATCGCGTCGCTCAACTTCCGCAGCGAACCCAACACGGACAACGACCCCCTCGGCAAGTTCGCGCAGAACGAAGTGGTCACCATCACCGGCAGAACTGTGTCCGGCGACTGGTACCAGGTGCGCCGCCCGAATGGGGATACCGGCTGGGGCGCTTCCAGCCGCAGCGGAAACGTCTACATCCAGGCCGACGCCACCTGCATTGCCAACCTGCCGCCGGTCGATGTCGGCTAGCTCATTAGCTCCCAAAGCGTTGGGGTGATTCAGATTTCTGCGTAAAGTCCGCACCATTTCCTGCGTTTTTTGAATGACGGACGTCATGGACCAGTAGGGGCGTATTGCGATTCGCCCCAATTCATACCATCACTGGAATGGTCTTTTTGACAAATAGGGCAGAATGCCGCGAATGCCCCACCCTCCCCGACAAAACAGGATTGCCCCACAGCCTGCCCCGCTGTACAATCGAATCAACGGTTAGCGGGTGGGCATTGACCGGTTTTCGCCATCATCACCCCCCACCAACCGACACTACCGGCAATACCGAAAGCGGGCAGGGCCATGTCAACCCGAGTATTGATCATTGACCCCGACATCAACTTTATTGTCAACATCAAGCAGGCGCTGGAAGGCACGGGCGAGTTTGAGGTCAGCCTGTCGGCTAACGGCGTGGCGGCGGCGGATACGCTCCAGGGCCAACTGCACGACCTGGTACTGATCGCGTTTGACGTGCCGGACATGGACGTGATGGAACTGCTGGCCCTGTTGCGCCACGTCCAGTCCAAAATCGCCGTCATCCTCTGCCCACAAACCGAAGCAGAACAGGCGCGCGTCCGGTTGATGGACGTTCAAGGCGCGATCAACAAGCCATATGTCGCCCGCGACCTGATCCCGTACCTGCGCAGCGTACTCGCACGACATGCCCCGCCGCCCAGCAGCCCTGTCAAGCGCGACCAGCAGGGGGACGAGTTTGTGCCGCCGGAGATGCCTCCCTCGGTCCAACAGTTTATCCAGAGCGTGGAACCCCCGGAAGGAAAGCCCTCCCCCACCGAACTGCCGGACCGGGTCGACGTGGACAAGGTGCCGCCGAGGACGCCCCCCCCCTCCCACGAGCCGGAGTCCGCGCGCTTCCTCGAAGAACTCGAAGCGATGGAGGACATCTACCAGGGCCGGTATGAGGACGCCGGTGATGCGGGCGATGATGTATCTGGCCTGGGCGGGACGCGATTGTTGGATGACGACGAAGAGGAGCTGCGCCCGACCACCCAGTTGTTGAGTTGGGATGACGTAGACCAGACGGCGACGCTGCCCGGTACGGACCCACTGGACGAGTTCCCGCTGCCGGATGATGACGATGTGCTGTACGAACACGGCTGGGTTGATAAGCGGCAAACGAGCGAAGAACACGAGGCCGTGCTGCTGCCTGATTTTGGGGATGAACCGCCAACCGATGTCGAAGACACCCCCACGATTCCCGCGCACGACCTGGACAGCGTGCGCCAGTTCATCGCTACCACCCAAGACCCGGCCCCGGAGGAATTTGGCGACGTGCTGGACGCAGTAGCGCATTCACCGCTGCCCGAAGAACGCCAGCGGTCGCCCCAGGACCGCGCCTTTCATGACCTGGTGGACTCGATGCGCGTGCCCGAAACGTCGCGGGCGGGCTTGTCCGGGTTGGAAGACCTGCTCGAATCAATCGCGCGCGACGCAGCCTATGACCTGGACCAGCATGGCGAAGACGCCGACAGCACGCTGGATTACGTGCTGGACGCGATCCGCCGCGTCACTCCGCCGCCCACCGACTATAGCGACGATGACGACGAGGTTGCGGATGATGCCCCCGATGATACGGATGAAACCATTGGGTCCGTGATCAACAATCTATTCGATCCCTCGTTCCAGGGTGTGCTGGATGCGCTCGACGGCGAGGAGATCGACGAGAACGCCTACACCGAACCCACCTATTCAACGACCGCCCAGGAAGGCAGCCAGGACGGCATCGGCCCCGCGCGCGAAGATCAGATTACGTTCGAGGAGTTGGACGAGTTGGCCGCCGCCGAGGACGCCCCCGACTGGCTGGCCGGGTATGAGGCCGAGGACATCGAGCCGCCCCTTACGCTGCCCGAAGCACCCGGCAGTTCGCTGCCCGGCCCGGCTGGTCCGGTGATCGACGAGCCGCCCATGACCAAAGAAGACTCGTCTAGCTACCCGGCCACCGCTGCCCTCAGCGCCGTGACCGGTGACGCTGACGACGAGTTTTCGCTCGACGACCTGCTCAGCCAGATCGAGGGCCAACTGCCTGCCACCCGCCGCCCCCAACTCCGGCCTTTGCCGTCGTGGGAAAAAGAAGCGCAGGAGGAGCTGGCCCAGGAAGATGCCCGGCGCATGGCGGCGTTGTTCGACCACATCGAAGGTGAGTCGGAGGAAGCTCCCCCGCCCGTGCCACCCGACATCCCGCTCCCGGAGCATATCGCGCCGCCGCCCGAACCGCGCGTCGATACCCAGGCCACGCCAGTGCTGCCGCCGCGCGACGCGGACGATGTGCCGTCCAGCGAAGTCGTGCAGGAGATCGACACCGAACCGAGCGAACCGGTGCTGGACCTGCCCCCGGCCAGCACCGACACCGATTGGGAAACCACCGAGGTGCTGGTCCAGCACACCGACTCTGCCGCAGACTTTGAGCTTCCGCTGTCGCCTGGCGAAGATGCGCTGGCAGGGCTGCTCGACACCGACACGGGCGACGAGGTGGTCGAGCATTCGCTGGCCGACTTGCTGGCGATGGTTGATCTGCCGCCCGACGAACTGCCGCCGGAGGATGTCATCCAGGATGAAGAATTCGCGCCCCCAGACGAGGAAGCCACCGAGCGCTTTGGCCTGGAACTGCCGCCAGAAGAAGAACCGCACTACGCCGCGGACGACGCTGCGGACGAGCCATACACTTTCGAGCGAGCCAGTGTCGAGGAAGATGCGGACATCTACGCGCCGGGTGCAACCGACGCCGGGGACATGGCGTTTGTGGCGTTTGATGATGATGCACCAGACGGGGCCAGCTACGAAGACGACCAGCAGCGCGAAGCCGACGAAGCTGCCGCGGTTGCGCTGGAGGAGCTGTTCGAGGCGGAGGAATTCACGCCGGACGAAGCTGCGCCCGCCATTACTGACTTCGCGTTTCCGCCCGACGACGATCACCTGATCCCCATGCCGGTTGACGTTGCCGCGCGCCTGTTTGGGGGCGAACTGGACGAGGACGACATCCAGGACGAGGATCCGGACGACGAAGACGAGGACGCACTGCTGGCTCAGGTTGCCGTGCAGCTTACGCAGTTTTCGCTCGAAAGCTCGGCCCAGGCCACCATGCTCTCCAGCCCAGGGCAACGCCTGGCCGACGCCGGGGATTTGCCCGACGTGGCGATGACGCGCCTGTTCGAGATCGTGGACCACGCCTGGCACGCCGCCACCGTCGACTCGGATTCCCTGATCCGCTTCATCTCGCTGCCGGAAGCGGGGGAATTCCTGCTGTACAGCATGGTGGTCGAGGACGATCTGATCCTCAGCATGGTGTTTAACGCCAACACACCGGTGCGCACCATCCGGCGACAGGCCACGCGCCTGAGCGAGTCGCTGGCGTTTGTGCCCGATGGCGAGGGTGATGATGCTATTGCTGATGACGCGCCGGAAGCTGCGGCAGAGTTTGCCGGGGCAGACATGGCCGGGAAAGACCCTGCCGGGGCAGACATGGCCCCCGAACCGGCGGCGGCTGAAACGCTGCCCAGCCGCCCCACCGACATGCGCCCGCCGGAAGGTCTGGCCGACGCGCTGGATGACTACCCGGAAGCAGCAGAAGCCGCCGGAGCACAACCCGCCGAAGCCAGCATCCCGCTGCGCCCACGCCCGGATGTGCCTTACCTCGACTACACCTGCCTGTGGCTGCTGCACGATCCGCGCAAGGAACTGTCGTCAGAGCTGATCGACGCGCTGCACGACTGGATTCACGAGATCGCGAGCGAAAACGCCTGGGATGTGGACGCGCTCGACGTGCAGCCCGACTACGTCACCCTCACGCTGGGCATCCCGCAGAACACCACCCCCGACGGCGTGATTATGAAATTGATGGACGAAACGACAGCGCGCACGCGCGACCGGTATGATGTGGGCGGCAATGGCGATTCCCTGTGGGTGGACGGCTACTACATGGTCGCGCCATCTCGCCCGCTGACAGACCGCGAAATCTCGCGCTTCATCACCTACCAGCGCCAGTACAATTGAGCGCAGCTTCCTACGTATGACCTGACACACCAACGCCCCGGCGCTATAGACACCGGGGCGCTGTGAATCAAGGAGCGTTTGTTTCAGACACTCAATTCACGGTTATCAGTCAACAATCGTGGTCGGCAGCGGGGTACCCTGCCACACGTCGTCAAAGTTGGGGCCGATTGTGTCTTTTTCCACCCACAGGAACTGGCACTCCAGCAGCACCTTGTAGTAGCTTTCGCTGGCATCCTGGCCGAAAACGAGCACCGTCTTGCTGGCCGGGATGGTGATCAGCGGGCTGGTTAACTCGCCGGGCGTCCAATACGTGGCGGCGTTCGCCACAAAGGTCCCACCGACAGCCCCATCCAGCGGAATCTGGACATCACAGCCGGGCACAACGACCGGGTCTGCGCCGCAGTCCACCGCCACCTGACGCGAGTCGGCGAGTGTCTCGTCACCATCCAACGGCGGACCAACTTCCGTTACCCCAAACGTCGGCAGTGAGTAGGCCTCATAATACAGCGCAAACGTTACATACGGACCATCTGCCGCTTCGAGAAACGGGATGGTGCCGCCGTAGCCGATGCCCTCAAGCGGAGCGGACTCGAACGCCCAGTACACGTCCGAGCCGAGATAGGTACCATCCGCATCGTAGACCACAACGGCGGTGTCTTCGGGGCCAGAAACCTCTACCGATTCACCATCGAGAAAGAACAAATCAACATCAATCGAATATGTCCCCGAAGTACAAGTGGCGCTGGCCGACACAAAATTCATGATCGAATCGGCTTCTGCGGTGGGCTGGAAGGCAACCAACACCAGCGCCACCGTCATAACGGTAATGATCAAACCTAGACGGACTTTCATTCTGTTTCCCTCCTGATGTGTTGAAACGATAATAGACAGCATAATAATCGTACAAACATAACCAGCTTAAAGCTATAAATATCATAAAAATATCTCGTAAAAACCAGCGCTATCATAACAACAGGGCGCGAAACGGTGCGCCCTGCCGGTAGTGGATATTCAAAGACCATTTGAAAAACCACGAATGACGACCTAAACTGGGGAAATGAAACGAATACCATACCCCATCGATCTAACTGATGGTGAGCGGGAAATTCTGGAACCACTCATTCCAGCGCGAAAACGAGGTGGTTGGCCACGCACAGTGAATATGCGTGAAGTGTTGAACGCAATCATCAATGTGCTGAAAACAGGGTGTCATTGGGGGCTATCTGGTGCAGGGAATCTATTTTCTACGACCGAATCAAACAAAATCAGCCTATGCAGAGTGAAAGAGTGCGATCAAAATGGAAATTGAGACAATACGCCAACAGTTTTTTCCGGTGGAGTTGCCAGCAGGTGTTATTGGGCGGGCTGTCGATTTTGATACAGTTATCAAGGTGGGTGAGGCCACCCAGATTTTTGATCCGGCGGCTCTGGGGCATTTCCAAATACCCCCTGCCCGGCAAGAGCAGGTTCACCGGTTAGAGCGCCTTTGCACCCAATCAGGAAGCGAATCGGTTGCTTTCTATCATGGTGATCAGAATCCGGTCGGGTGGTTTTGGGGATACATGGAGTACGCCACCACGTTTACCATCGATACCTTCGGTTTGGTTGCCGATTATCGCCATCAGGGAATCTATCAAGCCTTTATGAAGACATTATTACCTTACCTCACTGCGGTGGGATACGAGCGAGTGACCGTCATTACCCACCCCAACAACCGATCGATGTTAATCTCCAATCTTAAAGCTGGGTTCAATATTGTGGGGATGGAAATCAGTGAGTCACGGGGCGCAGCCGTGAAACTCGCCTGTCTGCTGCATGAGGATCGCCGGGCCGACTTTGTGCAAGCTTTCCGTTTAACGCGCGAAGAATGAACCGTAGAATTTCGCCGCCTCCTGAGCTTAAGAGACCATTTGAAAAGTCACGAATGACGACCTAAACTGGGGAAATGAAACGAAAACCATACCCCAACGATCTAGCTGGATGGCAAGTAGGAAATTCTGGAACTACTCATTCCAGCGCCCAAACGCGGTGGTAGGCCACGCACAGCGAATATGCGCGAAGTGTTGAACGCAAATATTGGGTCAATCCAGCCGACGCCATACTATTCGCCGCTAGCATTCATCTCATGGTGCGTCGCTTAGCCCGGCTAAAACAGGCCGCTTGACCTTTTCAAGCGGCCTCTCAGTTGTTGAGGGACTGCGGCCAGGCCGGGTTGACATTTGTACTCACACATTCGCCATGCACAGGCGAATAGTCAACACTACCTAGTTCGCGCGCGTCGCGGTCCCGGTCAGCACCCACTGCACGTAAGTGCCGCTGCCGCCTATCGCCTCGATGGTGACCTGCCCGGTGCGGCTGTCGTAGGTCACTTCGCGGTCAACAATTGTCTGGCCGCAGGTATAGGTCTGGCCGCCGGTGAAGAACGTGATGTGCTCGGTTCCGGTGCCGAAGCACGACACAGCGATGACCAGCCGCGCCCGGCCTCCGGGCAGTGAGGGATTCGGGTTCATGCCGCTGATGTCCCACCGCACACGGTCTACGGTGTCGCCACCCGGATACGACACGAAATCCAGCACCGACGCCGTGTTATCCAGCGGGATATTCAGCGGGTTGTTGAAGTTCGCGTCCGGTGGCGCTTCCTGAGCTGCCGGTGGTGTGGTTGGTGTGTAGCTGGGCGTGTAGGTCGCGGTCGGCTGCACCGGCGGGTTGGTTGGCGTGTAACTCGGCGTATACGTCGCGGTCGGCTGCGACGAGGTTGGCGTATAGCTGGACGTGTAGGTGAGGGTCGGGCCGCCAGGGGTATACGTGGGCGTATAGGTGTAGGTTGGGCCGCCCGGTGTCAGCGTTACGGTCGGGGTGTAGGTCGGCGTGCCGGGGCCGGGTCCCGTACCATCCAATGGCGGAGCTGCCACGACCGGCACCTGAGCACAGTCGCCCTGCACCGTCGTCGCCCCGACGAAGGCAGCGACCCAGGCAGGCTGGCCACCATAGTTGACCACATACCAGGAAGCGTCAGCATTGCGGCCTGTCACCGGCAGCGTCAGCCCGGCAGCGATCTGGCCGACCGGTGGATCGTACTGCAAGCCAGGGCCATAGCGCGCATTCACCACCCCGGTGAAATATACGGAGCACGAGCTTGACGTGGACGATGACGAAGAATCGCCCGACGAACTGGAACTGCTGGAGCTGCTCGAATCGGAACTGCTCGAATCGGAGCTGCTGCTCGAACTGCTAGACGACGAATCCGACGTACTGGACTCCGGCGCAGCGGAAACATAGCTCTCGCCGCCGAAATCGACCGCCATCTGCAGCGGCGCTTCGCCCGGCTCGACCGCCAACAAGAACGACTTTTCGGCGGGCAGCATCAACGCAAAACCGGGCAGCACCCCCTCGGCCAGCGTCAGGACCGTTTCGCCCGTCTCGGCATCGATCAGCGTCAGCGCGGGCAGCCCCACCGCCGGGTCGCCTTGCAGCACCAGGGCTTGCGGCGCAGCCGTCCCTGCCAGGCTGAAGCGCAGCGCCGTATCCAGCACCGCGATATCGGTCAGCCCGACCGCCAGCGGCGTGGGTTCAACCGCGTCGCTGTTCAACTGGATCAGCAAGTCCCCGCTGCCATCCGTCACGGACAGCACCAGCGAATAGGTGCCGCCGGTCGCGCTCTCGACGGTGTAGCTGAAGTTGCCGTCGGTATCGGGCGAAAGTTGCAGCGCCGTCTGGCTGGGATCAATCAGCACCGCGCTCAGGGTGTATTCCGCCAGCCGCGACAGCCGCAGTTCGAAGCTGTCCCCGGCCAGGGCGGTGAAGGTGCGTGTGACGGATTCCCCAGGGTTCAGCGTCACGATGACGGGATCGTTGTACAGAATCGTGTCGTCGCCCTGGGGGTGAACCACCGGGACGATCCCCACCGCCAGCAAAGACAGCGTCACGCCTAGCGTGAGAATGTGGCGTAGTGTTTTGGACATGATGACCTTGGCTCCTCTTGTAGACCTGCAATGTCGTGGGTTTGTGCCCCCCGCTTGCCCAGGTTGCTTGGCAATTCGCTTGCCCAAGGAACTGGACGATTTAGTAGTATAGACATTTTTTATGATTTACGTCAAGTAAATATTTATTAATGTATTTATTCACAATATTACCGGGCATCGCTGACCCACTGGACATATCACCAGGCGCGCATTCGCCTCACATTGGGATTTTGCGCACAAGGGGTTTTAACAAAGCATGTAACATAACGAGCAGCGGACCTGTCTACCCGCGATGATGCTGATCTTCTACGGAACGACACTTCTCCCCAACGCCCGCCTTCATGCGCTCCTCATACACCCCCCAACAACTGGGTTGGAACAGCCCCCTAGCCAATACCGTATAATGATTACAAAGGCATCCAATCATCGGAGGAAACCTTGTGAAGCGTATGATGTGGTTGTATGTCGTGGGCGTGGTTGTGTTTTCCCTCACGCCTGTCCTCACCTCGTCAATGACTCGTGCCCAGGCCCAGGACCCACTGCTGCCGCGTTATGAAGTGGGCGCCTGCGATTTTAGAACTGGTTCGGGCGGTGACATTGAGTGCGGCACGCTTATCGTCCCCGAAGATCGCAACAATCCGAACAGCCCGGAAATCCGGCTGCCAGTCGCCATCCTAAAGGCCACCGGGAACGATCCGTTCTCCGACCCGGTCATTTACCTGGAAGGCGGGCCGGGTGGCAATGTGTTGGAATATGCGCCGTATTTCTTCGAGATTCCGCTGCGCGCAACGCGCGACATCATCCTGTTCGACCAGCGCGGCACCGGCTATGCGGAACCCTCGCTGGACTGCCCGGAGATCGAGAACTACTACTACGACTTCGACTACGATCTCGACTCTGACTCCAACCCGGACAGCGATAACCAGCGCTACAAGCAGGTGCTGCTCGACTGCCGGGATCGCCTGGAGGACGAAGGCATCAACCTGGCCGCATACAACAGCGCTGCCAACGCCGCCGATGTCGCCGACCTGTGCGTGACGCTGGGGTACAAGTCGTGCAACCTGTGGGGGGTGTCATATGGCACGCGGCTGGCGCTGACCGTCATGCGCGACTATCCCAACGACATCCGCAGCGTGGTGCTGGATTCGGTCTATCCGCCGTCGGTGGACCTGATGCTAGAGCTGGCCGCTAACACCGACCGCGCCTTCCACCAGTTGTATGACGCCTGCGCCGCCGATCCTGACTGTGATGCCGCCTACCCGGACCTGGAAGGCGTACTGGTGGAGGTCGTGCTCGATCTCAACGCCAGCCCTGCCGTGATCGGGGGCGATGGGTCGTTTGGCTTTGGCATGTACGAAGTGGAGATATCGGGCGACGAGGTGCTTGGCACGCTGTTTAACGCGCTATACGTCCGCGACCTGATCCCCGAATTGCCCGCCGTGATCTACGCTGCGCACGACGGTGATATATTGCCATTGGCGGAACTGGCGATGATGATGAGCGACCGGGGTGACGGCTTCAGCGAGGGCATGTATCTCTCGGTGCAGTGTTATGAGGAGATCACCTTCAGCACCTACACCCAGTACGCCGACGCCGCCAGCGAATACCCCTACCTGGAGAGCTACTTCGTCAGCAACGCGCTCGAATATGCGCTGTGTGACCGCTGGGGAGCCGGGTCCGCCGACGGGGCCGAGAACGAGCGCGTGATCAGCGACATCCCGACCCTGATCATGAGCGGCGAATTCGACCCGATCACGCCGCCGAGTTGGGGTCTGCTGGCCGCCGAGACGCTGCCCAACAGCTACGCCTACGAATATCCGGGCGTGGGGCACGGCTCGTCCTTCTCGCACCCCTGCCCGCTGGAGATGATGCAGGCGTTCCTGGACGATCCCAAAGGGCCGCCCGCTGCCGGGTGCATCGCGAGCATGGACCCGCTGCCTTTCACGATCCCGTGACGGGCCAGCATTCGCACGCGAACGGGCAGGTGAACCAGCAATGGCCCCACCTGCCCGTTTTTTTTTGTGTGATGGCTGCGCGCTGACGTGCGCGCCCCACCAACGGATAGGTCAAAATCGCCCAACACGAATCACCACCAACCAGGGGATAACGGTCATGTGCCGTCACCGGTCCGGAGCAGGAAGCGTGAGTTGGACGCGCTACGACAGGTCGTGCAGGGCGAGCAGGTGTTCGTCGCGGTGGAGCCGCAGCAGGGGGTGCAGGTCGTCGTCGGGGGGAATGGCCGCCAGGTCGATGGGCAGCAGACGCTGGGTGGTGATGGCCCACAGGTGCACGTCGGAGTGCAGGGGCGCGAAAGCGCATATCGTCCGGCGCGGCAGGATTTTGGCGGATTTGCCGCTGGCGCTGCGGCGGATGCTGCGGGCGTGGACGCGGCGCGCGAGTCCCTTGTCGGTCATAAGCAGGAACTCGACCGGGTGGGCGGCGTTAAATGCGCCCAATACTCGCTCCGACTTGCCCAGGCTGATCACGCGCTGGATGCCGCGCGGCACATCGTCGGGACGCAGGCGCACCACTGAGCCGCCGTCGGTAATGATGACGACCTCGCTGCCATCGTTGGCGGGCACCAATGCCGCCGGGTAGCCGTCCAACGCCTCGGCGCGGAAGGGGTGCGGCTGTTGGATGTCGGCCAGCAGGCCCTCGGCGGGCATGACTTTGCCTTTGCCCAGCGTGCTGATGAACATCAGCCGGTCCGCGCCTGCCAGGTCCGACCACGTTTGCAGCGCGCACACGAATTCCTGCCCAAACTGGTCCTCGTAGAACGATTCCGCTTCGGCCAGGTTGAGGCCCAGCGCGCGCAGGTCGGCCAGTTCGTGCAGCGTGCGCAGCAGGAAGCGGTACTCGGACGTCATCAGCACCAGCGGTGCGTCGGCGGGCGCGGCGTGCGTCGCCCCGACCGGCAGTTCGCCGATGCCGATCATCGCCCCGGCTTCGCCCCCGACCTCGTCCAGCGACAGCGCCCCGTTGCGGCGCAACTGGCCCCGTTCCGGCAGCGCCACCGCCACCTCGTTGTCCGTCGTGAGCGTGACAATGCCCACGCTGGCGGCTTCCGGCGGCTGGCTGTGCTGGAGGTCGATGTATTTCTTCATCACGCCCAGGTCCACCGGCGGGATGCCCTGCCGCCCACCCTGGCGCATCTGGCTGCCAAACGTCCAGTCCGCCGCGTGATAACCGCGCAGTTCAATCGCATCGCGCGCCAGGTCCCGCGCCAGAATGCCCAGGCCGGAGGTTACGCTGCTGAAAGTGTCGATGGGGCGCACGTTTTCCGGCCCGAAGCGGCGTTCCAGCAGCTCGATGAAGGCCGGGATTTGCGACGATCCCCCGGTGCGGATCACGGCGTCGATGTCGGCGTCTGCCAGGCCCGCCGCGCCGATGACCTCGTCCAGCAGCGCGCTGACCGCCTGCACGTCCTCGTCGATTAAACGCTCGAATTCCGCGCGTGTCACCAACTGCCGCACCCGGAAACCCGGCCCATCCAGGTTAATCAGGGCGTTGTCCAGGCCGGAAAGTTCGCGCTTGGCCACCTCGACCGCGTCCACCATCTTGAGGCTGTAGCTGCTGCTGATCAGGTCGATCAGCGCGCGGATGGGGCGCGGGCGTTCGGCGTTTTCCGCGATGCGCTGCAAGATAGCCAGCATATCCGGCTTGTTGAGTTCGAGCATCTCCTGCCAGTCGGAAAACGCGGTGTAGAAGTTGGCGGGCACCGGCAGCCGCGACCCAGTGTCGGAGGTGTAATAACCGCCTTCCCCGAAGTGCGACGGCAGCTTGGCCTGCACCAGTTTCTGGTCGAAGATATCGCCCGCCACCGGGATACCACCGTTGCTCAGGATGGCGCGCGTCCGGGGGTCGCCCAGCCGGGCCACGCTTACGTCCAGCGTACCGCCGCCGAAGTCGAAGACCAGCACGTGTTCCTCGCGCTCCAGCGTGGATTCGTAGTAGCTGGCCGCCGCGATGGGTTCGTATTGCAGGTAAACATGTTCGTACCCGGCGCGAATAGCCGCGTGCACCAGCCGCTGCTCGGCCAACCCGTCCTGCTGCGGGTCGAGCGAAAAGTGCACCGGACGCCCCAGCACCACGCTGTCCACGTCGTGACCCAGGAAGGCTTCCGCCCGCCGCCGCGTGATGTAGAGGTACAGCGCCACGATGTCTTCTAGGAAATAGAAGTGCTGGCCGACGGTGGTGCCGGAATAGGTCGGCGACTTCAGCCCGGTCTTGAACGATAAAAAGAGCCGTCCTGGTGCCAACACGTCGATCTCGACGGTCAAATCGCGCACCCAGTCCGGCAGTTCAGCGTAACTCAGCTCGATTTCGCCCACCCACACCCGCTGGTACTTCACCTTGCGGTTGATGTTCTGGGCATAGTACGTCTCGACGGCTTCCCGGCCTACATACACTTCCTTGCGGTTGGTGATGTACAGCGCAGACCGGGACGTGGCCGGGTTTTCGTTGGCCGGGTCCAGGGGCACCAGGCGTAATCGCTCCCCGTCGTGCCAGGCCATACCCGAATTCGTCGTGCCAAAGTCCATGCCGACGATCATGGTCCCACGACCTCCTCTCGTAGAAAATAGCGATTAGGCCGTGTTGACATTTGCACTCAGAAGTTCGCCATTCTCAGGCAAAAATATCAACACTACCTAGTGGATGTTACTCGTCAAGCGTCACAGATACTCCACATTGTTCAGCATCTCTTCGGCAGTATACACGGTGTGGATCAGTTCCAAACCCTTAACCCATTCGCCAATGCCATGTTGGTCTTGTTGGCCAAAGACAATGCCCGTATGTTCCATACCTTCAGTTGCCAGCGCCACAAAATCAGCATCATGGGTACACAGGATGTAACCCATTTCCGTCGCGCGCCGGAGATGGGTTTCGTCAGTATCTCCCAGCGTGCCCACATCACGAGCAGTGACGGCCTCAATGCCACGGCGTCGTAACTGATCGGCCACTGCCACCGGCATATTCTCATCCAGATAGAAGCGAGCGGCGGCTGCCAACGCGCTGCTCCTTCAGTTCTGCGGCTTGCTCCCGGCGCTGCTTTATTTCCTGGTCAAGCTCCGTTTTGTGCTCGTAGTAGTACGCCAGGGCAGCATGTACCTGGGCCAGCGAGAGATCGAACCAGGCGGCGATATCATCGGGCGACTGGCGGTGAAACAACATCACCATGACGATATCCGCCACTGTGACCCCTGTCCCGGCGACCACCGGGCGGCCTCCCCTGACCTCCGGATTTGACGCGATCAGGTTGATACTCAATGTCGTTTGCATGTTCCATTCCTCCGTCGAAAACAGCGAATAGCAGTCAGCTTGTCAGCCCTCAGCTAAAGCAAAAACAACCATCTCCATCTTGTGGCGATAGCGCAGGCGGCGTGGCTGGCTCCTCTCAGTATGACGTTTTGCTGGGGGTGAAAATCGACGGATCGAGGCCCCACCTCAATCCCCGGTGTGTCTGAGGTTTTTCCCGCACACGGATAGGCTACCCGCGCGTAGGCGAACGATCATTTTACACCGAAAGCGCGCCGCCTTCCAGGGTGAGTTTAGATGTGGCACACAAACCAAACGAGGTGCACACCCGCAAATCGGGTACAATTCAGGTCGATATGGCGTGAGGCAGGAAAGGGTGTGGCGCATCCCCGCCTGTGGCTCAAAGCGCACAGGCTACATAGAACAAAAGTCCACTAAAGGGACTCTCCCCCCCGCTTAATATCGTTTTTACGCACAAGCACAGGGTTGGTCAAGAACGCCGACACAGGAGTCGCTTCAGCAGACTTGATGGCTACGTAGCTGCGCGGCTTTCAGTAGCGAAGCGACTTGAGCCCCGCAGCGTATGGGGCACAATGCTTTCCTATCAGAGAGAACAAGGTGAGCAGCAAGATGTGGGGAATGTTTAGCCGTCACAGTCTTGGATTCGGGAATCCTGCTGGTGACTGTACTGCAAAAAGATCAGACTGAACCCCACCCCGCCCCCCACTTTCACAC
>JAADYV010000586.1 GCA_010092855.1 Chloroflexota bacterium
ACCCATTACCAACAACTAACAACCACTCACCAACCACCAAAGATAATACTTGCATTAGACTTCGCCGCTCCTGCGGCACCCAGCCTTGCCCCGACTCCTCCCGACCGCTATAATCTGGGGTACAATTGAAGACAACGTGCACAGGGCGGTACGTGACGCCCTGTTTGTTTGGCACGCCGCTTGTAGAGACGGTTGGGCAGCAGAGGCAGAAGCTGATGGATGGGTTCATTTTAGGATTTGCATCGTTTGTAATTGTATTGGTGCCGCTGGTGATTATTCACGAGTTCGGGCACTTCATCGCCGCCAAGCTGAGCGGGATCACAGTGCTGGAATTCGGCATTGGCTTCCCGCCGCGCGCTGCCGTATTGTTCACCCGGGGCGACACGATCTACACCCTCAACTGGCTGCCGATTGGGGGTTTTGTGCGCCCTTATGGTGAGGACTTTGTGCGCCAGAAGTCGGAAGAAGAATTGTCGGCGGACCGGCAGGAGATCATCGAACGCAGCATCGAGAACCCCAAAAGCGTCTTCCAGGCCACGCCCTGGCAGCGGCTGTTCTTCATGGCTGCCGGACCGGGCATCAACTTCCTGGCCGCGCTGGTACTGTATATCGTGATCGCGCTGGCGGGCTGGCCCTTCCTGGAAGCCGACGCCACTATCACCGAAATTATGCCCGACTCAGTTGCCGCCTCTGCTGATCTCCAGATTGGCGACATCGTCCGCGCGGTGGACGGCGAAACGACCGAATCGGCGGGCGAAGTCGATACCCTGTTGGAAGAGAGCGACGCCGAAACCGTCTCGCTGCTGGTCGAGCGCGACGGCGAAGAACTCACGATCCCGGTAACGCTGCCCGAAAACCGTGTCCAATACGACGACATCGAGCGCGTGTACATCAGCGGTGTGTACGAAGATTCCCCCGCCGATGACGCCGGGTTCGAGTCGGAGGACGTGATCGTAGCCGTCACCGACAGCGAAGGCACAACCGAAATCACCAGCGTCGAGCAGTTGCAGGACTACACCGATGACCACAACAACATCGAAATGATCGTCACGGTGGTGCGCGAAGGTGAAGTACTGGAAATCCCCGTGACACCCGAAGAGGTCGATGGCGACCCGCGTATGGGGATCGGCATCCAACCCGTCGGCACGCTGGACATCGGCGCGGTCGCCATCAACCGCGACACCGAGGTGGTCCCGAAAGCACTGCCGCCCGGCGAGGCGATTGCGCGCGGGACGGAAGAATTCGTCGATGCGCACCGCGCGCTTGGTGAACTGGTAAGCGCGCTGTTTGCAGGCGACATCGAGCCAGAAGCCGCCCGGCCCGTCAGCCCGGTCGGGATCGGCCAGATTGGTGGCCCGGTGCTGGATCGCACGCTGGATGAAGGCGCGATGTACCCCATCGTGATGTTCGCGGCCCTGATCAGCATTGCGCTGGCCATCACCAACCTGCTGCCCATTCCCGGCCTGGACGGGGGCCGCATTCTGTTTGTGATCATCGAACTCATCCGGGGTAAGCCGATGGAACCCGAACGCGAAGGCGTGTTCCATTTCATCGGGCTGCTGTTCCTGCTGGGGCTGGTGGCCATCACCGTCATCAACGACATTGTCAACCCAATCGACCTGAGTAGCTTGAGATAAGGGTATGTTACGACTAAGCGAAAACCGTGCGGAGAAATTCGCCCAGGCGCTGGACACGCTGCGCGATCCAGAAGCCGCCTTCAGCGCCGACATGATCTATAGCCTGTCTGACCTGAGCGCCAGCGAACTGGCCGCGTTCAACACAGTGTGGGATGACATGGCTGTCGAACGCCGACGGGACCTGATCAAACGCCTGGTTGAGACGGCAGAGATGAACTTCGAGTTCGACTTCAGCGCCATCATTCACCCAGCCCTCAGCGACGCGGATGAAGGTGTGCGCGTGGCTGCGGTTGACGGGGTGCTGGAAGACTGTCCGCTGACCATCATCGAGCGGCTGCTGCACCAGGCGCAGAACGATCCCATCTCGGCGGTGCGTGCGGCAGCGGCCCGTGTGCTGGGCCAGTTTGTGCTGGCCGGGGAACTGGGCAAGCTGCCCCACGACCTGAACCTCCGGCTGCAGGACACGGTCCTGGCGCTCCACAACAATCCCAACGAAGCGCTGGACGTGCGCCGCCGGGCGCTTGAAGCGCTATCCAACTGCGGCCACGACAGCATCAACGACCTCATTCGCGAGGCCTATTACGCCGACGAGCTACCGATGCGCGTCAGCGCCGTGTTTGCGATGGGCCGGTCCTACGATAGTGTGTGGACGCCGCAGGTGCTGGCCGAACTGGACAGCGAGCAGCCTGAACTGCGCTATGAAGCAACGCGCGCGGCGGGCGAACTGGAACTGCGCAAAGCACTGCCCCGCCTGACCGAACTCGCCTTCGAGGACGACCGCGAGATTCAGGAGATGGCGATCTGGTCGCTGGGCGAAATCGGCGGCAGCAATGCGCGCCAGGTATTGAACCAACTCGCGTCCCTGGCCGACGAAACTGCCGACGACGAACTGGCCGACGCGGTCATGGAAGCCCAGGCCGCCGCCAATCTCGTTGGGGAAGATGTGCTGCCCCTCTTCGATTTTTCCGAGTACGAAGACGACGATTTCTTTGGGGAAGACGACGATCCCGACGAGGACCTCTAGCCGTCCCTCTAACTACCGATAGCCGCGTACCCACCTGACATTCCTAGTCGGCGGTCGCTTCGCGGCTGCTTCACGCAAACATGAGGAAAATGCAGATGACTGACCAGACGCGCCGTAATCCCAATCTCCACTCAAACGATGACTCCCAGCGCCTGCAAGAGCATTTGCGCCAGATGTCCGAAGAACAATTCCAGCGCCAGATGCGGCAGGCGGCTCAGATGCTCTCCTTTGGCAAGGGCAAGGCCGCGATTCCATTGCTGGAACGCTGCTACAACCTGCACCCGGACAACGTGGACGTGTTGACCAACCTGGGCGGGGCCTACATCCTGGCGGGACATCACCGCTATGCCGTGCCCGTGCTGGAAAAAGCCAGCGAACTGGCCCCTGATAATCCCGCCGTGTGGTCAAACCTGGCCGCTGCCCACCTGGGCAAACTGGTCACGGCGACATCGGTGCGCCAGGAGAAAGCGCTGGCCGCCTACCAGCGGGTGCTGGAGATCGACGCCGCCTATCCCAACATCCACTACAACATGGGTCTGATCTACATCGACCAGCGCGACTGGGATGCTGCCTACGACGCATTTTCGAGCGCTCTGGCCGTCAATCCCTATGACGAAGACGCGCAGAATATGCGCGCGCGAGTGGATGAAATCCGCAACCGTCCGCCGGACCCATCCAACAACTAGGCGCATTACGCAGATAACGATGAACTTCGCGGGGCGGCTGCGCCCAGTCGCTCCCCTTTCACTCCGCTGCCATCCCCTACTATCTCCCGGCGGTACCCTCACATCTGCTGTTCCGTCATTGTGACCGGGGGGTCCGCCTGTTATAATTTCTACGCGGCAATCTTTCTGCAAGGTGAGTACAGCTATGTCCGAAACAAATATCCGGTTACATGCCATCGTGCATGGCCGCGTGCAGGGGGTAAACTTCCGCGCCAATACCCAACGCGAAGCTGCCCACCGCCGCCTGACCGGCTGGGTCCGCAACCGATGGGACGGCACGGTCGAAACGGTCGCGGAAGGCCCACAAGCAACGCTCGAAGCCTTCGAGCAGTATCTGCACCAGGGGCCATCTGCCGCGCAGGTCGAGCGCGTTGAGGTTTCCTACAGCGCCGCCACCGGCGAGTTTAGCAGCTTTAACATCCGCTACTGACGAGGAACCTCATGCAAGCACACCCCCAAC
>JAADYV010000587.1 GCA_010092855.1 Chloroflexota bacterium
CCAGCCCCGCCGCTCGTCCAGCCGCAGCCCGGCCTCCCGCGCGATCTGCTTGGCCTGCCGGACTTCCTCTGGTGTGACCGCGCGGTTAAGAGGCTTGACATCCCGTTCCCGGACGCGCCAGGCGGGGCGATATTGCCCCATGATGTTGATGTAAGTGTTGGGCGAGACTTCCTCGGCCAAGAAACGCACGATCTCGGCTGTGCCCGCCACACCATCCGGCAGCACCAGGTGACGCACCAGCAGCCCCCGCGTGGCGATTCCGTCCTCGTCCACTTGCAAATCCCCGACCTGGCGGTGCATCTCGCGCACAGCGTCCCAGTTGTGCTGCGGGTAGTCGATGATCTTCGAGAACTTCTGGGCCAGCACGGGGTCCGCGTATTTCATGTCGGGCATGTAAATGTCGACGATGCCATCCAGCAAGCGCAAACCTTCCAACGAGTCGAAACCGCCGGTGTTATACACCAGCGGGATGTTCAGCCCGGCCTCGGCAGCGATATGCGTCGCACCAATGATCTGAGGGATGACGTGGCTGGGCGAAACGAAGTTGATGTTGTGGCAGCCCAGCGCCTGGAGTTGCAGCATCAGCATGGCAAGGTTTTCGACGCTGACCGGTTCGCCGTGCCCGTCCTGGCTGATGTCGGAATTCTGGCAAAACTGGCAGCGCATGTTACACAGCGAAAAGAAGATCGTGCCGGAGCCGCGATAGCCCCGCAGCGGGTCTTCTTCGCCCATGTGCGGGAAAGCGCTGCTGACGACGGCGTCTTCTCCTGTGCGGCAGAAACCGATTTTCTCCTGGCGGTTGACGCTGCAATGCCAGGCGCACAGCATACAGTCGCCCAGGGCCTCCTGCGCTGCTTTCACGCGTGCTGCAAAACCTCCCACGCGCAGCAACCGTCGATAGGCGGGTTCAAAACCGGCCATTGTGTCTTGCCTTTCGTCTTCGATGAATACCTCCGTTACAGGCATTGTAGCATAGATTTTGGCGTGCTTGTTGATCCTGCCTGGCTGGTGTTCGATGCAGACACGCTTTTTGCTATACTGAGAGAAGTTGTTGGCAAGCTGTTTTGCAAAGTGAAAACTTCATGCCTCGTAAAATCCTTCACCTGGACCTGGATGCGTTTTTCTGCGCGGTGGAAGAACTGGAAGACGAGTCGCTGCGCGGCAAAGCGTTCGCCGTTGGCGGACGGCCAGACCAGCGTGGCGTGGTCGCGTCCTGTTCCTATCCCGCGCGGGTGTTTGGTGTGCGCTCGGCCATGCCGATGGCCCAGGCGCTGCGCTTGTGCCCGGATTTGATCATCCTGCCCCACCGTCGCGGAGCCTACAGCGCAGCATCGCAGGCCGTGATCGCGCTGCTGCACGACCTGACGCCGCAGGTGGAGCAAATTTCAATTGACGAGGCGTTTCTGGACGTGACGATGTGGCCCGAACCCGCCGCCGAGATTGCACGAAGGTTGCAAGCCACCATCAACACGAAACTGCGGTTACCGTGTTCTTTGGGCGTCGCGACCAACAAGCTGATCGCCAAGATCGCCAACACCGTCGGCAAGGCGTCTGCATCTAAAGGCCAGCCGCCGAACGCGATCACGATCGTGCCGCCAGACGAGGAAGCAGCATTCCTGGGCCCGCTGCCGATCACGGAGCTGTGGGGTGTAGGACCCAAGACCGCCACACAGCTCGAACGACTCGGCGTGCGGACGATTGGGCAGTTGGCGCAGTGGCCGGAAGCCGAACTGGTGCGGCGCTTCGGCAAACACGGCCACGGGTTGGCACGCCATGCACGCGGCATTGATGAGCGCGCGGTCGAGACTGTGCGCGAAACGAAGTCGATCAGCAAGGAGACGACTTTCGCGCGGGATGTGACCGACGCGAATACGCTTAAGCGCACACTGCGGCGTTTGGCGGATGGCGTGGGGGCGCAGGTGCGGCGCGAAGGACTGAGTGGGACCACGATCAAGCTCAAGCTGCGCTGGGACGATTTCACCACGCTTACACGCCAGATCACGCTGGATCACACTACCGACCGCGACAGCGAAGTCTACACGGTCGCCGTGCAGTTGCTGGGCGAACATTGGCCGCGCGGCAAGCCCGTGCGCCTGATCGGGGTGGGCATCAGCGGCTTCGAGGACCCGCACCGCCAGTTGGGGTTGTGGGACGATAACGCCGCACGGGAACAGGACCAGCGCCTGCAATCCACGCTCGACGAGCTGCGCGACCGCTTTGGGTGGGACTCCATTCAACGCGGCAGCAGCTTCAAACCGGACGACGATTGCTAAGTTCGCACGCCAACCCAGAGTTGTCATGCACACGTTGAGTCGCCTAAGATAAAAGCAAGGTCGCAAACCCGCGCTCTGGTGATGACAGCACGCGGGCTTGCGGTTGATGCCGGGGGAAGGTGCACCTTTCCCCCGGTGCCACACGCCATTCACAACCACTCGACAGAAAAGCTGGGGCCGTTATTGGCCCGCTAGATAGTTTATGATGGTTTCGCGTTCGTCAGGCGTTAATCGCAGACCGTAACTGATCATCCGGTCTACGGTCGCGGCCCATTCGGCGCGTCCCCGGCTGTCTGGAGCGACCCCTGCCACCAGCGTCCGGCCATGACAGTCGGTACAGCGCAGGTTGACGAGTGCGTCGCCGTACAGCGCGTCGTACTCGCTGGCCTGCATCCGACTCTCGCCAGGAGCCAGCAGGTCATCCGGTTCCAGACTGGAAAGATAGTTCACGATCAGATCGCGCTCCGCTGGGGTGAGGACGACGCCGTAGTCGATCATGCGATCAACGGCGGTGGCCCACCCATCCGGCGAGCGCGATGTGCCCTCGACGCCTGCCAGGAACTGCCGGGAATGGCAGTCGCCACAGCGCAGCGCAACAAGGGCGTCACCTTGCAGCAGTTGCTGCTCGTCTAACGGCATCACGTCTGGTTGGGAAACGGGACTCGACAGGTAGTCGACGATCACGGCGCGTTCTTGCGGAGTGAC
>JAADYV010000588.1 GCA_010092855.1 Chloroflexota bacterium
AACAGTGGATGCGGCCCGGTTCGACTTCGCGCAGCCCGACACCTTTGCCCCGGCCTATGCAGGCGTCAAGCGCATGTTCCTGCTGCGCCCCCCGGCCATCAGCGATGTGAAGCGCTACCTGTTCCCCGCCATCGACGCGGCGCAGGCGTCGGGCGTGGAGCACATCGTGTTCCTGTCGCTGCTGGGTGTGGAGAATAACCGCGTCGTGCCGCATTACAAAGTGGAAAAATACCTGGAATCGTGCGGCGTGGCCTACACGTTCGTGCGCCCCAGCTTCTTCATGCAAAACCTGAACACCACCCATCGCAGCGAAATCCGTGACGAGAGCGAAATCTGCGTGCCGGTGGGCCGGGGCAAAACCAGCTTCATCGACGCGCGCGATATCGGGGCGGTGGCGGCGCTGGCGCTGGCTGAGGATGGGCACACAAACCGCGCCTATGAACTAACGGGGTCCGAGGCACTGGACTATTACGAAGTCGCGGCGATTTTCTCCGACGTGCTGGGCCGTCCGATCACCTACGCCAACCCATCGATCCTGCGCTTTGTCCGCGCACAGCGGCGCAAGGGTGCTCCGCTCAAGTTTGCGCTGGTGATGATCGGGCTGTACACCTCGACGCGCTTCGGTATGGCCAAAACCATCACGAACGAAGTCGAGCGCCTGCTGGGTCGCCCGCCGATCACGCTGCGCCAGTACGTGCAAGACTACCGGGAGTGCTGGATCGCCTGACGGCTCAGAGTCGCCCACCACTCCCCCCGGCCCTGCACCATACCTACTCATCCAACGCTATGCGGACCAGGCGATGCCCTTCTGCGGCAGTCACCAGGTCCGCGTGGGTTGGATTTTGTGCGTCAAGCGACACGCCCAACCGGAACAGGGCGTCTGGCCCTTTGTCGTCGATGAAGGCCCGGAGACCAGCCGCGACCTGTTCGGGATCGTCGGTAGCGGTCGCCGTGCCGTCCGCCGTCCGCTCACGCAGCCGCACCTTGACCGGCGCGCCGTCACGCAGGTTTTTCCACCAGGCGCTTTGGGTGAAGATGAAAAGCACAGTGCCGTCCTGCACATACCCCACCGGCGTGGTGTAGCGCCTGCCGCTTTTGCGCCCGGTGAAGGACAGCAGCATGATCTGGCCGCTTACCAGCCGGTGCAGCGGCGAGCGCAGAATGGTTTTCATGAGCGGGTTGACCACGCGGAACATGGCTTGCATCCGCTTCCGGTTTTGCATCCGTCGATCAGCCGGTTTCATGCGCTGGTGCTCCTTTACGTGCTGCGACGATATTGCCAGATCGAAAGGGGCACGAACACCGCCATGATGCCCGCCATCCACACCAGCGTCAGCCACACATCGGTCATCGACGCACCGGGCGCAGCATCCCCCAGTGTCAGGTAACGGGCAGCGTTGATCGTGCGCGAGATGGGCTGCACTTCGGCGAAGGCCTGCAACCAATCGGGCATCGTTTCGACCGGCACAAACGCGGAACTGGCAAACACCAGCGGGAAAATCCACACGAACCCCGCCACCTGGGCCGCCTCCGGGTCTTTGGTGATCAACCCCAGGAACGCCGATATCCACGAAAAGGCGTGGCCGAACGCCACCACAATCAGGATAGCGGCGATTGCCGCCGGCAGACCATTCTGGAAGCTGAAGCCGATCAGATAGCCCACGCCCACCATCAGCAGCACCACAAACACGTTGCGAATGCTGTCGGCCAGCGTGCGCCCGGCCAACACCGCCGAGCGCGCCATCGGCAGCGAACGAAAGCGGTCGATCATGCCTTGCGACAGGTCTTCAGCCAGGCCCACCGTTGTCTGGCTGGCCCCAAACAACACCGTCTGGATCATGATGCCAGGGATCAGATAGTTGATGTAGTCGATGTTGCCCGGCACAGTGATCGCGCCGCCGAAGACATACGCAAACAGCAGCACAAACATGATCGGCTGGATGGTCGAAAAGACCAGCAACTGCGGCAGGCGCACGTACCGGATCAGGTTGCGGCGCGCGACGACAAACGTATCGGTGAAGTTCCAGCTAAAGCGCTGCAGCCGCCCGGCCAGGTCAGTGCCTGGCCGGGGTGGGCTGGCCTCCGTTTTCAGTACCGTGGTCATGCGGTTTCGCTCCTTGCGGCGGGCTGCGGCTGGTCGGCAGGATGGCCGGTCTGCCCGTTGGCGTGTTCCTGCGCCCGTCGCCCGGTGAGCGACAGAAACACGTCATCCAGCGAGGGCCGGCGCAGGCTCAGTTCGGCGAGATCGATGGCAGCGCTGTCCAGGCGGCGCACCACATCGATCACGGTGCTCGCACCGTTGGTTACGGGCAGGAACAACCGCCCGGTTTCGGGTTCGGTTTGCAGTTCCTCACTGCTGACCGAACGTAGCACCGCGGCGGCATCCGACAGGCGTCCGTTGTCCTCAATGCGCAGTTCCAGCACATCCTTGCCGATCTGTGACTTCAGGGCATCGGCGGTGCCCTCAGCAATGATGCGCCCCTCGTCGATGACCGCGATCTGGTCGGCCAGTTCGTCCGCTTCTTCGAGATACTGTGTAGTGAGCATCAATGTGGTGCCTTCCCGCACCAGTTCCCGGATCAGGTTCCACATATCCAGCCGGGTGCGCGGGTCCAGGCCGGTGGTCGGCTCGTCCAAAAACAACACCTTGGGGTTACCGACCAGGCTGGCGGCCAGGTCCAGCCGGTGCCGCATCCCGCCCGAATACGTCTTGGCCGGGCGATCCGCCGCATCAACCAGGCTGAACCGCACCAGCAATTCGTCGGCCCGCTTGCGCGCGGTTGCACGTCCCAGGTGATACAACTCCCCGACCATGATCAGGTTCTCACGCCCGGTCAGGTACTGGTCGACTGCTGCATACTGCCCGGCCAGCCCGATGACATTCCGCAGGTGTTGCCGGTCGTTGACCACATCCAGACCGAGAACGCTGGCGTGCCCCGCGTCCGGAAACAACAGCGTGGTGAGTACGTTCACCAGCGTCGTTTTGCCCGCGCCGTTCGGCCCCAACAGGGCAAACACGGTCTGCTCCGGGATCGAAAGGCTCACCCCGGCCAGTGCGTGGACATCTCCAAACCGCTTGTGCACTTCTTCTACGATGATGGCTTCAGTCATGTTTTCCCCTTGTTATCCTTGTTGTTGTCTGCTGGTTTTTTCCGTTCAGAACCGGCCAGGACCCGCGGTGCGCTTAGGCTGGGTTGACATTTATACTCACGAGTTCGCCATTCCCCGGCGAACATGGCAACCCGAGCTAGTTGCTGATGACCGGGGCCTGGCGTACATGGGTGTTGTCCGCCAACTGCTGTAACATAAAATCAGCCGCATCGGCCCGGACTAGGCGCGGCCCGGTATTGACGCCCACCCAGCCCACGCGAATGTTGCCGGTGTGCGCGCCGTCTTGCAGCATAGGCGCTCGCACGACGATCCACTCGCGGTCGCTCTCGCGGACGAGGTCCACCGCACGCTCCGACTGCTCCAACACCTTGCCCGCCATCGTTTTGAGCGCAAATTTGATGATGTGGTTAATCAGCTTAGGCTGGTCCTGCGGCGCAGCGACTCCTGCCCCGGTCATGTAGACGATACGCGGGACGTTGTGCTGCTGCATGGCGGCCAGGATGTTGCGCGCCGCGGTGGGCAGCAGGTCATCGGGCGCATTGCGATCCGGCGACAGCGCGCTGATCACGGCGTCTGTTCCAGCTATCACCTGCTCCACGTCGGCGGCATTCATCACATCGCCCGGCACCACCGTCAGCCGCTCGTGCTGGATTGTCATTTTGGCCGGGGTGCGCACCAATGCGACCACCTCGTGCCCGGCTACGAGCGCCTGTTCGACCAGCGGGATACCCGTTCGTCCAGTTGCACCAAAGATTGCTACTTTCATCGCTTGTTTTCCTCCGTCGTATCCTTGAGTATGCTGTTGCCATGACTGCCTGTCCTATATCAATCATCGCACACCAAGTAGACCGGTCTATATAATTCTGGTAAGAAATGTTGCGCCCCACCCCATGCACGCGGCAGTGGGGATGGCCCGCCGCTACAACGCGCACGCGATCAACACACCTAGCTCTTCCGCGGCATCCAGCAGCGGTTGGCGGCTGCGCTCCGTGCGGCTGAGCAGGATCGCGCCTTCCAACACCGCGACGATCAGCGTTGCCAGCCGTGCCGCGCGGTCCGGGGTTATGCCCCCCGCGGCCAGCTTCTGCGCGAACGCGGCCTGCCACACCCCATACACCGCCGCGCATTCCTCGCGCAGCACGTCATTGGTGGCGGCGGTCTCCAGCGCAATGGTCGTGATCGGCCCGCCCGCGCGGTAACCCGACGCCTCGACATGCACCGACAGGTCGCGGATGAACTGGCGCACTGCGTCTGCCGGGGCGTCAACGGCGCTCAGGCTCAGCTCGATCCGCCGCCGGATCGCTTCGCCGGTGTGTGTGATCGCTTCGGCGGTCAGTTCGTCCTTGCCGCCGGGAAAGTAGTGGTACAGCGAACCCTTCGGGCTGCCGCTTTTGCGCACGATCTCGTTCAGGCCGGTTGCGTTGTAGCCTTGCAGCTCGAAGAGTTCACACGCCGTCTCGATAATGTGATCGCGTTTGGATGCCATCGTGCCGTTTCTCCTTCCGGGCTATGCATTACCCATATCTTTCTACTGGCTCAGGTATTTCTGCAGAAAGACACTGCGCCCCACACGCCGCAGGCTCAAAGCCATGCGGCTACGTCGTCCAAAAAGTCTGTTAAAGCGACTCTTGCATCTTCATTCCTGAACAACCTCGTTGCCCGCATGTAAGGTTTTTTCTCGGCGGGAGATAAGAGGTCCCTTTAGCTCGACTAAAATCAATCTCGTTCAGGAAGGTTCAACATCGGTCCGAGACTGGAAAACGTCCGCCACAATCACGTATCTTTGTTTCTATAATAGATGCGCTCGTAGGGATGTTATTGCGCCAACCAAAGGTTGGATACGCCCCTGCCAAAAACGGCGTTTTCGACCTTTTAGGGTTGTTTTGACCTCTATTGGATCAAAATGGATAAAGTCGAGTTTAGTGGACTTGTGTCCGATGTAGCCTGTGCGCTTTCAGTAGCGAAGCGGCTTCAGCCACAGGCGGTAGCGCGGCATCCCCTTCCCTACCCAGAAAATGTGCGCCACCCGACTTGCGGGTAATGTTTAGCCTTCTGCGGGGAATTGTGAGTACCTCTACTACCTTGCCTTCCCTCTTCTTATTCTACTACCTTTAGTAGATTTACTCAACAGAACTAATGCCAAAGCCTTTGATAGCCCCTTATATCCCAAGCCTGAAGGCATGGGTTTTACGGCGCCTTCATATAACAAGCGGCCAGATCGACTGCCCACCAATGCGCACCTCGCCCACACCCGACATTTTACAACAGCACCCCGCCTCGATTTGCGCCCACCTGCCACCGGGCTATACAATCCGGTTTAGCACAGGAGCTACCCATGCCGCAATGTAACGATGGCGCACCGGCACCACAACGAGATGAAAATGGATATCGTGTCGCGTGCTGGCTTTTTGCTTGTAGCTGAGGGCTGAGGGCTGAAAGCTGACGGCTTATTTTCACAGGAGGGTAGGCGCATGATGGATTTACGCCCGGCAAATGGGCCGCGTATGGTTCTACAACTCAGCCCGCGCGACGAAGGATTGGCCGTCCGCGTGGTGTCCTCGCCGGTGGGCGAAGCCGCCGCGACGGATATTGTATTGCAGCACATCGACGAAGTGTCACGCATGGCCAGCCAGCCTGCGTTTCATGAGAACGTGGGCCAGGGCTTGTTCCGGTCGTTGTTCCCCGGCCCGCTGGCGGAACTGTATCGCGCCGCCTTCACGCAGGCCACTGTTGCCGGGCAGACGCTGGGCATCGAACTGCGCTTCGACCCGGACCTGGTGCGTATCGGGCGCTATCCCTGGGAGCTACTGCACGATGGCACCCGCTTTTTGCTGCAAGCCGGGGCGGTCAACCTGGCGCGCTACATGACCTTCCCCGAACCGGCCCGCCCACTCAAGCCACGCGGTCCGCTGATGGTGCTGGTCGTTTCCGCGCATCCCAAAGACCAGGCCCCGCTGCTGTCCGAATTCGAGACGCTGCAAACGGCGTTTCAGGCCGCCATCAGCAGCGACAAGCTGGACCTGGCCTACCTGATGCCGCCGACATGGGACGCGCTGATGGACTGGGTGCTGGCGGGCGCGCCAGGCGTGCTGCACTTCGAGGGGCACGGCGCATTCACGCGCACCGGCCTGCTCATCTTCGAAGACGACGACGGCGCATCCGACCCGGTGGACGCGCAGACGCTGGCCAACGCCTTCTATGGCACCGACCTGCGGCTGGCCGTGCTCAGCGCGTGCGAATCGTCCAAAGTGGCGGGCGAGACGCTGCTGGGCAGCGTAGCCCCGGCGCTGGTGCTGGCCGGGATTCCGGCAGTGGTCGCCATGCAGCAGAGCTTGCCCGACGAGGCGGCGCACCGTTTTTCGCGCGGATTCTACCAGGCGCTGCTGGCCGGCGCGGATATCGAGTCAGCGGTGGCTGCCGGGCGCAAACAGCTCGTGCGCACCACGTACTGGTACGTGCCCACGCTCTATCTGCGCACCGGGCAGCCAGTCGGCGAGATCACGCGCGCCTACCTGCCGCGCCGCATCGACACCGCCGCCCCACGGTCCGCCCCGGTCAACCTGCCGCTGCGCTTTGGGCTGTGGCTGCGCCGCCCGGATTCCCCGCCGCCCACCGACGAGGAACTGCGCCGCCTGCTGGGGTTGGAGCCGGGCGAAGATGTTAGCCGCACCTCGACCGGCACCCGGATGCAGTTTCCGGTCAAGCACGGCCAGCTTCAGCCGGGGCTGGTCGACGTGCACCTGATCGCGCCGAACTGCAAGGTGCATGGCAGCGCCGTCAAGCAAATGTCGGTTTTCCCGGATTTCGACACGCCCGCGCTGTGGTTCCTGGTCACGCCGCGCACCACCGGGCGGCAGGACATCATCCTGGAGATCACGCAGAACGGCACCCTGATCGCGTCGGTCGCGCACACGCTGACCATCACTACCGGAGTCGAGGCCGTGCCGCTGGCCGCCGTCCAGTCGCACGGGCAGACGGTTGGTGAGCCGGACTCCGCGCCGACCACCGTGTCCCCGGACGAGGCGCTGGGTGGTGCCCGGCCAGATGCACCACCGCCCCCGCCGAAAGACCTCGCGCCGCCACCGGCTCCTAGTTATGCCCCGCCGCCCCCGGCTCCCGTACCGGCTCCGGCCGAGCTGCCAGACGAATTTGACGCAGCGGAAGCACTGCTGGACGAGATGTGGGACGACCTCCCACTGGAAGAGCCAGAAGGCGAACCGTATGCCGCACCACCAACCGAAGCGCCAGCCGAACCGTCGGGCGACATCAGCCTGGACGACCTGCGTTCCGAGGCGCTCGAAACCGGCGAGTTTGATCTGGACGCGGACTTGTTCCTGGCAGACGAACCGGACTGGCTGCGCGGCATAGGCGCAGACGACAGCACAGACGACAGCACAGGCGACTATGGAAGCGCCGAATATGCACCAGCGGAAGACCCCGCGCCAGAGTCCGACTGGGAAGCAGAAGAGGAATACTGGGACCTCATCGACCGGCTGGAAGCGAACCAACCCGCGCGTGACGTTCCGCCGCCGCCGGAAGTACCACCCCCGCCACCCGTACCTTCGCCCGCACCGCAGCGTATGCGCAAAGAGGAGCGGGAACAGGCCGAATCGCCCACTGTCGAAGAAAAACCCGCCCCACCCCAGCAGCAGCCAGCGCCCCGCCCGGCTCCCACC
>JAADYV010000107.1 GCA_010092855.1 Chloroflexota bacterium
ACCTCGGCCCCGGTCCCCGCAGTGGTGGGAATAGCAATGCAGGGTGCAGCGGCAGCAGTAAGTGGTTGGCCGAGTCCGATTACTTCCAGGTAATCCAGCGGCTGGCCGGGATTAGTCAGCAGGGCAGCGATCGCTTTGGCGGTGTCAATCGCGCTGCCCCCACCAAACCCAATCACAACATTCGCCTCGAATGCACGCGCCTGTTCTACCCCCCGCTGGACAAGGTCAATGGACGGCTCGCCCTCGATGGCAAACGTGTCGGTGACAAGGCCCTGCTCGTCCAGCAGCGCCAACAGCGGATCAGTCTGGGCAATCGGTACACCACGCACGACCAGCACCCGCTGGCCTATGCCCGCCGCTATCCGACCAACGTCGTCCAATGTTCCCGCGCCGAAAACGATACGCGCCGCCGTCGCAAACTCAAACCGCATGGGATTATTCCCAGCCATGCTAGCCCCAACCATTGTCATCGGGGAACACGTTGCTGTAGATCAACTTGCTGCGCGGTTCCACGAACATATCCGCCGTCGTCTCCGCCCAGGTTGCGTAGTGGGTTGTTTCTTTGTGTGCGGCTGGATCGTTTGGGGTGCGATAAACCTCGACCAGTACAAAACGTGTCGGGTCGTCTTCCTGCTGGATCACGTCAAAGCGTGCGACCCCAGGTTCCTGCACGCTGCTGCGCGCATTGTCCAAACATGCCGCCTTGAAAGCCGCAACATGCTCCGGCTTGACATGGCAAAACACGTGCACAATATACATCCCTGACTCCTTCAGGTGCCGAACCGTGCATTAAGCGAGTTTTCGTAAATTTTCAAGAAGTCTCCTGTATCGAACCCAAAACGGTCTACCAGGAGTTCATACTCAGACGTCAGGCTGCATTCAAACGGTCCGGGATCGTCGGTGTTGACGCTGAAATCGAGGTTTCGTTCCCGTGCCTGGCCAATCGGATGGTGTTCGATGGCGGCGATGCTGCCCGTCTTCAGGTTGCTGGTGGGGCACATTTCGATGTGCAGTTGGCGCTCCTGGACCGTGGCCAGCAGCCGTTCGTCGGAGAAAATCGCGACGCCATGCCCGATACGATCCGGGAAGCCATACGTCAGGGCGTCCCACACCGACTCCGGCCCCGCCCATTCTCCAGCGTGGATTTCGATCCCGACTCCTGCCTCGTGCAGCCGCGCGAACGACCGGTGGAAAGGCTGCACGGGGTAGCCTTGTTCCGGGGCACCCGCCAGCGCAAACCCCACCACTAACCCTGCTGCGTGCAGCGCGAGCGTGATATCCACCTGGCGTTCCAGTTCCTCCGGCGGTTTGTTGCGCCCTGCCGCCACCATGAATTCGATCTGGATAACGCCCTGTTCCTGCTCATCAACCCATTCGCGCCAGGCGTACAAGGTATCCACTGCTGCGCTTGGGTCGCGGGGCAGCGTGCCAAAGGGAATCATGATTTCGGCGTAGTGCACATTTTGCGCTTTGAGCCGGGAAATGTAGCGTGCCAGGATAGGCCGGAAAAGGTCGAGATCGCGTTCGAGGAAATCCTGAATCAACGTAAACCAGGTGATAAAACTATCCAGGTCATAGACCGGGTAGGCACGTTCGAAATCCACTGGATACAGCGGATAGTCCGGTGCAGTTCGCACGATATCACGCAGCATCGCGCGATCCAAAATACCGTCCAGGTGACAGTGCAGTTCAACTTTGGGTAGCGCAGCCAGGTCCATACGATCCCCCAATTACCTCAGTTGCCACTTGGGCACGATTATACCTGACCTGCCCACAAAACACTCCCCCAGCGCATGGCCGGGGGAGGCAAAAAGGAAACCGGGAAGGCGTAACGGGCTACTGCCGCGAACTACTCCATCACCCGCAAGGTAGAAGGGATGTCCATCTTGCGCATTCGACGGATGCTGAACAGCGGCGTCAGGCCGACCGTCAACACGCCGAGCAAGAGTGATACCAGCAACGTCAGGGGCGCTACAGTGACTTCAAACTTAAAGTCTGCCAACTGTTCTTCGATGCGCGCCACAAGCATGGCGTTAAGCATGATCCAACCCATACCCATGCCGATCAGCGTGCCCAACGTGCCGGTGATCAGGTTTTCGACCATCTGCATACGAGTGACGGTGCGAATGCGCAGCCCGAAAGCAAACATGGTCGCGATCTCGCGCACGCGCTCGTCTACGCTGATGCTGGTCGAGTTAAACGCGATCAAGAAAGCCATGAAGACAACAACCGCCTGGATGATGCGCAGGACCTGCGTGAAGATTTTGAGTGCTTCGTCAACAGCCTCTGAGATATCGGCAATCTCCTGTACTGCTGCCACGCCGTGTTGTTCGAACAGAACCCGCTTCACGTCGTCGCCGCTAACCCCATCCGCCGGTTGTACGACCAGGTAGTTGGTAACGCCCTGAATCTGCAACCGTTCTGCCACAAAGTCGGTCGTTGCACTATCCATGTAGGTCAGTGCTCGCAGCGGGTTGTTGTGGATGCCGCTGACGGTAACCTCGGTGACAACGTTAGTGAAGCCGGCTTCGTCGCTTTGCTGGGGATGCTCCAACTGGACGGTGTCGCCCACCGACAGCCCCAGGTCTTCGGCGGCTTTCTCGGAAATGATGATGCCGGGTTCACCCGACTCAAGTGTCAGGCTGCCGTCCACCAGGTCCGGACGCCAGATGGCGGTGGCCATATCGTGCAATTCCAGTGCAACCTCCAGGTCGGTGTCACCCGCGATCAACCGCCCACCAAGGAACAGAGCCGTTTCGGGTGCCGCAGCCAACAGCGGATTGTCGCCCTGAGCCAGTGCAACCAGATCACCAACTGGATCGGGCATGACCAGCAGGTCGCTATCAACAGCCTGTTTGTCTCCCCCGGGCTGAACCTCGGCATCCACAGCGGGAACCATGCCCGGCGCGGAGGGGTAGAATGAGTTAAGGTTGATGATTAGGCGGTCCGCTCCTTCGTGCAAGTAGGCGTCTTCAGCCTGTTCGATGGTGGCCACAAACGTATCCAGGAACCCCACGAACATGGTCAGCAAAGCAATCGCCATCGCGATGCCGAACATTGTCAACACGGTGCGCCAGGGTGAGCGCAGCAGGTTCTTGACCGGCATTTGTGAAAAGCTTTTGCCGGGAATGGGCACATACTGTGTGACCCAGCTTAGACCGCCGCCCTTTGCTACCAGATGACCAGATTGGATCGCGTCAATCGGCGGCACCCGCACTGCGCGCCACACGGGGATCAACGTGGCCAGGAATGGCAGCAAGACACCAAGCAGCGTCGCGCGGATAAAGCCCGGCACATAAAACGACAGGTCCCAATAGGGCAGGGGCAGCAGCGTCTCGAACAGGCTTGAAAACAGCAGGCTCAACCCCACACCAACACCTAAGCCGAAGATCGTGCCCAGGACCGCGATCTGGAAACCAACCAGCAGCGGGCGGAACGCAATCCAGCGGCGCGGCACACCCAGCGCCATACCGATCCCGATTTGCCGCCGCTGCGCTTCGACAATGCGACCAGCCAGGTTAAAGGCACCCAACGACGCCCCGATCAAGAACAGGAACGCGACCGTGTTCCATGTCACCTGGTCGTTCTCAGCGTCAGAGTACAATATCTCGGCAACAGGATCATCGTCTCTGAGATCGATTTCGAAGCCGCGCGCCGGGAATGACTCGCTGACCCGACTTTCGACTTCAGCCTGAACCGCGGCAGCATCTGCACCATCTTCCAGCAGAAACGCCACGTTGTTGACATCACCTGGATGCTGAGTCAATCGCTGCGCAGTTGCCAGCGGCACGAACACCACCGCATACTCACTGTCATCTATGAAAAAGCCTTCTTCGGGGATGATCTGGAAGTATTCGGGCGAATGGACAGCGCCTACCAGGTCAACCACATGCCCGCCGCTGAGTTCAAGTGTCGCGCCGGGTTCGAGGCCATGATGGTCAGCAAACTTCCACTCTAGCACCGCGATGTTCTTCTCAGGCCCGATATCGGTGTCCGCCAGCAGCCGACCGTTCCCATCGGGAACATACAGCGTATTGACCGGGTTACCGGCAGCCACGTCCACGCCGATCAACAACCCTTGCACCAGGATGTCGTCCCCGTTCTCAGAGGCATCGACCTGGGTCTGTGTGACCAGGCGCGTTTCCAGCGCCTCGACACCCGGCAACTCCTCCAGGCCCAGCGCTTCGAATTCTGCCTGATCAACATAGGTATCGTCGTTGAACTTAAGCCGCAGGTCGTACATATTGAGCCGCTCGTAGCTCTCGTCGAGCGAATCGACGCGCCACTTTTCCTGGCCGCCCAGGCCCGCAAACACGCCGGTACCCAGAGCGATAATCATCGCAATGGCGGTCACTTGCAGCCAGCGCGCCCGTAGATCGCGCCAGGACCAGCGTAACCACATATTCCAGTTAACCATGCTTGGCCCCTTTACCACTGCAACTCGGCAATTTCGGCCTTACCGGTGCGCGGCGGCCCATCGCTGACGATTTTGCCGCTGCTCAGTTCGACCACACGGTCTGCAATGCGCGAGATTTCGCGATTATGCGTCACCACCAACACGGTCTTGCCGGTTTCGGCCTGTCTTTTAAGCAGTTCGAGAATCTGGATGCCAGTCTTGAAGTCCAACTCGCCAGTAGGCTCGTCGGCTAGCAGCACGGGGTTGCCGGTGGCCAGCGCGCGCGCAATCGCGACCCGCTGCTGTTCACCACCAGACAGTTCGTGCGGAAAGTGTTCTACGCGATCCCCCAAACCAACATCAGCCAGGACCGCCATCGCCTTGTCGCGACTGTTTGGCTCGTTGGCCATATCCAACACAAACTGTACATTTTCCAATGCAGTCAGGCTGGGGAACAGGTTGAAGGTCTGGAAGATAAAGCTGACGGTTTCGCGCCGGAACTTGAAGCGATTCGCCTTTTTGGTCAGCGACAGATTGCCACCGTTGATGTGCACCTGGCCCTCGGTGGGCACATCTAGCGCCCCGATGATGTTAAGCAGGGTCGTCTTGCCACTCCCAGATGGCCCGAGGACCACCACGAATTCGCCCTTGCCGACTTCCAGCGATATGCCGTCCAAGGCCGAAACAGTGATCTCGCCCATTTCATAGCGTTTGGAGATATTCTCGAGTTTAATCATAGGGTATTCCATCCTCATTGATCGGATACACGAGCTCGTTATTTCACTGTACTTTCTCAGCGTAACACACCAAAAAACTGCCTACACCTCCCAAAATTTAGGGGGGCCGCAAAATTATTTTAGCCACGGAAAAGCATGTGATTATACGCATGAAATTCACAACAAATCAATAGTAGTTCATGTTCAAACTACTATATCATATTTTCGATAGGTTTGGGAGGTGTCAGGCCGATGTCAGTGTTTTATCGGACGTTTAGAATGCTTTAATGGACATGACAGGTGGATTAAGCTAAACTTTTAGTGGTGTACAATAAGATAAAGGGCGAGTAAAGAGGTCATGTTCGAGTTACCGCTTTTTCCACTGAACACGGTGCTGTTTCCCGGTATGCCCATCAATTTACACATTTTCGAGCCACGCTACCGGCAGATGGTCAACCAGTGTCTTGAAACACAACAGCCGTTTGGCGTGGTACTCATCGAGGATGGCCAGGAAGCGCTTGGTCCGCTGGCCAAACCTCATCCTGTTGGCTGCACAGCCCAAATCACGCAGGTAGACCGGAGGCCCGATGGCCGGATGAACATCCTGGCGATTGGCGTCGAACGATTCCAGATTCACCAGCTTGATTACGAGCAGCCCTATTTAGTTGGGACAGTGGAACTCCTGCCGCTGGGCATTGACGATCCACAACTTCTGGAACAGGCCGGTGACCGGCTGCGTCCCTGGGTGGAACGGTATCTGGCCGTGCTGTCGCAGGTGGCCGAGAACGTGGATTTTGACCCGTCGCGCCTGCCAATTGATCCGGTGGCGCTGGCGAACCTGGCCGCTGCCGTTGTACAGATTCCGGCGGATCAAAAACAAACGTTGTTAGCTACCCCGCAAGCTGCCGAATTCCTGACAGTCATGCGCACAGTCTACCGGCGGGAAGTCGCACTGCTCAGCGTCATCGTTGAGCGCAGCAGCGACGACAACCCCAACCTCTTTTCACTGAACTAGGGCAGCGCGAGAAAGAGGTTTATCTGAATATTGCGGTTTGGAGGTGAACAAGTCGGTAAAAGTTGAGCGTGATCCTCTGGCCTGTTGCTTACCAGCCAACGGTGCCAGGACCGCCCTTGAAGGGGCCTACGATCTCGGATGTGATCCAGCCACCATAAAAATCCCCGGCCTGTGACTGGACTCGCTCGCCGTCAACATAACAGGCATCTACTCGACTGGGATAAAAAGCCAGGTAGCCGCTCAGCGATTCGAAGCCAGGCGACGGATCGGCATAACTCCAGGCTACGTCCTCTATCACACGCTCGCCAACCCGCAGTGTCCAGTAGGAAGCCGCGCCCTTAATTTCACAGAACGTCCGGCGGCGCGTCTGAGACAACAACTCCGATTGCACATCTTCGGGCGGGATGTAATACACCGGCGGATGGCTGGTTTCCAGGACGCGCAGCGCGCGAGTCGTCTCGGCGATGGTTTCGCCATCGACCTCCACGCGGATTCGCTTTGTGCTCTCCTCAACACGGGGTGGACGCGGATAGTCCCACACGGACTCCTGGCCAGGACCAGGTTCGATGCGTTTTACCATTACACTGCCTCTCACGTTTTCTCTACAATAACACCGGGGCGCATCCCAAACTGAAAGCCGACTTTGTCGCGGATGTACTCATAGGCGTGGTCTGGTTTGGTATATACCCACCCCACATCCCGAATAACGCCGGTATCGCTCATCAGGTCAATCCAGTGGCACAAGCCCTTGTATGGGCAAGTATACGTCCGCTCCGACACGACCAGGTTTGCCATATCGACCTGGCTGGCATCGAAATAATATGCACCCTCCAGCGCCAACACGGTATGATCAACTTCACCTTCGGCCAGAATTGCATTACGTG
>JAADYV010000589.1 GCA_010092855.1 Chloroflexota bacterium
ACACATATGAATATATCGTAATCTATGGTGCGAAACCACATGTCCCGTACTGGGGAGTGTTGACATTTTCGCAGGGGAATGGCGAACTCCTGGGCACAAATGTCAACATGGCCCGAATACTTACCATGTACCACTGGATGTTATCCGCGCAATCCGGTACTATTCAGGTAAAGGGTGAGTAAACAGCAATGCACAGTGGGTAAACAGCGAAGAAACCAATGCGATTCGTGGTGGTCTACTATGTGCTGCTGGTTGGTGGATTGTCGGCCATGCTGGTTGAAGATGGCGGATGGCTGGCAGCGCTGACCTATTACCTGGGGATGCCGTTGGGTGCGGCGCTGGTGTGGTATCATGCGCACCGCAACCTGGCGATCCCGGCCTTCCAACGCTACCGTCACTTGCTGGGCGATGGCGTGATCGGCTGTGCGGGAGCAGCGGCGGCTGTCGCGGGCGTGTTCGGAGCGCTATACGCCCTGGGATGGGTTTCCGCTGGCAGTTTCAGCCTGGGCATCCTGGTGTGGATCGGTGCCCAGCAAGTGGTCGTCGCCACCATCGAGGAACTGGCGTTTCGGGGTGTGTTGCAGCAGTTCTTGACGCGCGCCTATGGTTTGAGCAGGGGACTGATCATAACAGCGGTGTTGTTTGGCCTGTTTCACCTGCCCAACATTCTGTTTCAGGAAGTCCCGGCAGCGCACATTCCCCTGACGCTGATCAACCTGACGTTGATGGGCTGGTTGTTCGGCTGGGCCATGCAGCGCACCGGGGAGCATGTCTGGCTGCCGCTGGCGCTGCACCTGGGCTGGAACACGGCTAGTTTCGGGCTGGTAGACGCCGCCACGCTCGATTTTTCTGGACCGAGCTGGCTCACCGGTTCGAGCACCTGGTTTCCAGAGTCGGGTCTGTCTGGTATGCTAGGGTTAGTTTGTGTGGGATTATTGATTTGGGGGCTAACGCGGGACCGCCGTTAACGCGCGTCTTCGTGGGAGCATACAATGTTCAAACAACACAATCTGCGGGCTATCTTCGAAACCGTGCCCGAACCGGTGCTTGTCGCCGATCCGGATACATTTCGGATTCGCTATGCCAACCCCGCCGCTCAAGTCACAACCGGCTACACCGCATCCGAGTTCAGCCAACGTACACTGCCAGAAGTGATCACTGCGTCGGAGCCGCACGCCTGGGACCAACTGGCATCTGACGGTGCTACCCATCTCCTTGGCAGCCTGCTCTGCTCCGACAAAGTGCCTGTTCCGACCGAAATCCGAATCGTTTACAGCACCATCGACCACATCCCTTGCCTGGTGTGTATTGTAGAGCAGGCTGCCACCGCGCCACCGTTCTCATCCTCCAACGGAGCCGAGTCCCAGGACCTGCTCAATGCGCTGCCCATCGCGGCCACCTTGATCGACGCGGCGAGCTGGCGCGTTTTAGCCGTCAACCAGACCGGCACCCAGTTATGGGGCCAGCCCGCCGATGAAATTCTCGGCACATTGGCCTTCGACCTGCCCATCCCCCCCCAACGCTCGCTGGCGGAACACGTTGTTCAGACCGGGCAGGAAATCCAGTACCAGGACCGAATCAATGGCCAGTATGTGGACGTCGCGCTGTATCCGCTCTTCGACAGCCAACAGCGTGTTACCCGCCTGGCATCGTTGATCCGCAACATCACGGAGCAGAAAAAAGCCGAAGATGATATCCTCCGCCAAACACGCCTGTTGCGAGGTGTGGCAGAAGCTACCAACCGGCTGCTGGCCTCTGGCGAGTATGCCGTCGCCATCCAGGAAGCGCTCGCCATCCTGGGTGCGCACGTAAATGCCGACCGCATCTTCATCTTCGAAGGCCACCCACATCCCGACACCGGCGAGCCAGCCATCAGCGAGCGCTTTGAATGGATACGGGACCAGATCGAGCCTGACATGCTCCACAATATTCCCTGGCAGCAAGTGGACGCCATGCATGTCTACGACAACCTGGTATGCGGAAAACCGGTCGCTATTGCTGTTGCTGCGCTGCCACCGGCATCACAGGCAGCAATGGTTTCAGAAGATATCCGGAACCTGCTGATGGTGCCGATCTTCATCAAGGGCCAGTTCTGGGGCGTGATCGGCCTGGCCGACAGCCTGACCGAGCGGCATTGGTCGCATAGCGAAATAAACGCGCTCCAGACAATGGCCGCCAGCGTGGGCGCTTCCATCGAACGCCACCAGGTTGAGGCCGAGCTGCGGCACAAGCGCGACATTTCGGAAACCATGCTGGCCATCGGCAATGCACTGACCTCTTCACTGGAGTTGGACGACGTGCTGAAGAATATTCTGCAACAAGTGCGACATGTGATCCAGTTTGACACAGCCAACGTCATGCTGATTGAGGACAGCGCAGTCCGCATTGTGCAAGGCATGAACTACGAGGCATTTGGCGTTCCGCCAGGCTTTGTTGGGCACGCGCGCTTCGAAATCGAATCCGTACCCAACATCCAGGCCATCATCGAATCGGGCGAACCCTATCTCTGTGCAAATGTGTATGCGGACCCGACCTGGGTCACCCACGCAGAAACGCACTGGATACGCTCCTGGCTGGGCGCACCTATCATCTCACAAGGCGAAGTGGTAGGTCTCTTTTCGCTCGACTCAGCCACACCGGGTTTTTATGGTTCTAAACATGTAGACCTGATCGCACCCTATTCGCAGCAAGCGGCTATAGCTTTTGAAAACGCTCAACTCTACCAGAAAACACAGACACAGGCCGCCGAACTCAATGCCCGGCTGCAACAACTTGACGCTCTCTACCACGCCGGGCAAGCTATCCTGTCGACCTTAGACCTTGACCAGATTTTGCGGCGTTTTGCACGACAGATGACGCATATCGCCGACGCCACCAGTACGCTTATCTTTGATTTCGACCCGCTCCAACACGTGGCGGAAGTTCAGGCCACCTACGCCCGCACTGACATCCCCGTCCCCGAAGTGATCCGTCCGGTGGGGGAACAGGTCATACTCGATTTTCCTGCCGTACAATCACGCCTGGCGGCACGGCATGGCATACTGCTCGAACGCAATGAACTGGTCGCCATGCAGGTGGACATCACGTGCTTGCAGCACATTCAGACCGCCATTGTGGTGCCGCTGTTCAGTAAGGAACGTCTTTCTGGCCTGGCTATTATCCGCGACAGCCGCCCAGACCGTCGTCATACGCCGGATGATGTCACCACCTGTGAAGCGCTGGCCACGCTGGCGGCGGTCGCCATCGAACAGGCTACCCTGTTTGCCGACATCCAGGCGCTGGAACAGGTCAAATCCGAGATGCTGCGCATGGCATCCCACGATTTGCGCAACCCACTGACCCGCATTCAGGGCCTGATCGAAATGCTGGAAGACAGCCTGGAACGGGTAGCTACACCGATGCAGCAAGAATACTTCCGGCGTATGTGGGAAGCCGTCACCCAAATGGACGAGATCATCACTGACATTCTCACTTTAGAGCGCATCGATGCCCAGCGCCGCGGCGGACAACCGATTGATTGGACGCATCTGGTGCGGCATGTCACCACCGCGCTACAGGACTCGCTGGGTGCCATGGCACACACGCTCGGTGTGGAGTGTACGCCGGACCTGCCGCCGGTGTGGGGCAACTCGACCCAGCTTCAGCAGGCCATGACCAACCTGCTGAGCAACGCGATCAAGTATACGCCACCGGGTGGTTACATTGTGGTGCGGACGTTTATGGAAGGGACGCCAGACGGGAAAGCGTGTATCGTCTTCGAAGTACAGGATAACGGAATAGGCATTCCCCAAGCCCAGCAGGACGGCTTATTCCAGCCATTTTTCCGCGCGCAGCACAACGACACCCCTCACATACCGGGCACCGGGCTGGGCCTGTCGGTGGTCAAGACGGTGATCGAGAACCACCAGGGAGAGGTGTACTTCACCAGCCAGCCGGGCGAGGGCAGCACATTCGGCTTCCGGCTGCCCCTATCAAAAACCCCATCCCGATCGTGATGGCCGGTTTATAAGTCCGTTCCTGCTGGCGAAGCGTTGGCCAGCAGCACATCGATGGTATCGAAGGCGTGCCGCAAATGGGGAATTACAATCGAGCCGCCCACCACCAGGCCCACGTTCAGCGCTTCGACCAGTTCTTCTTCGGTGAGGCCCAACTTAGCGCACTGAATCAGGTGATAGTCCACGCAGTCGTCACAGCGCAGCACCAACGAAGCTACCAGGCCGAGCAGTTCTTTGGTGCGGGCATCCAGCGCCCCGTCATGGTAAGCGGCGTCGTCGAGGTTAAAAAAGCGGTTGATACCCCGGTGCCCGGCGTCCAGAATGCGCGCGTTCTGGCGCAGCCGCTCGTTTTGAAAACGTTCTAAGCGCGCTCGAATATCGTCGTTCATGGTCGCCTCCTAGCCACCGCCAATATATGGAAAAATCGAGACGCGGTCCCCCGGTTGCAGCACCGCATCGTCGTCCGCGTGCGTGCTGTTGATCGCCAGGTGCCACATGGCTTCCTGTCCGGCCAGATCGGGATACTGCACCAGCACGCTGTGTATCACGCTCTGCAGCGTAGCCCCCGCCGGAACATCCAGCGCCCACTCGCGCGTCTTGGTAGTGTGGCGCAGGCTGGCCAGAAAATGAACCGTAATCTGCATTGGATTCTCCAAAACGAACAGATCGCCGACCACTATAGTTCAATCATTGTTGAACTATATTTTCATTAACTCAGTCACTGTTGATCAGATTGTGCAACATCGGCTTTCAGTTGTCCACATCCTGCCTGAATGTCGATGCCGCGCCGGACCCGCACGGAGCTGCTCACACCATAGCCGTGCAGCGTCTCCTGGAAGTGGTTTACGCGCGCCGGGTTGGACGGTTGGCCGTCGTAGCCATGCGTGGGATTGAGCGGAATCAGGTTAACGTGGCATAGCAGACCCTTCAGCAGTTCGCCCAGGCGCTGCGCCTGCTCGACAGTGTCATTTTCGCCCGCGATCAGCGCCCACTCGAAGGTTACGCGCCGCCCGGTTTGCGCGATGTAGTAGCGCACCGCGTCCAGCAGTTCGGCCAATGGCCAACGCCGGTTGACGGGCAGCAATTGGCTGCGTTCCTGGTCGGTGACCGCGTGCAGGCTGATCGCCAGCCCAATCTGGAGCTTTTCATCTGCAAAGCGCTGGATCGCGGGCACCAGTCCAACCGTGCTCAGGGTGATGTGCCGCTGCCCGATGTTCAGACCGTCGGGATCATTCAGCCGCGCGATAGCTTCCAGCGTGGCATCGTAATTGTGCAGCGGCTCGCCCATACCCATCAACACCACGTTGCTCAAGCGCTCGCCTTCGCTCTCAAGCTGGCGCGCAAACAGCAGCGCCTGCTCAACAATCTCTCCGGCGCTCAAGTGCCGAGCAAAACCCATCTGCCCTGTCGCGCAAAAAACACACCCCATCGCGCAGCCCGCCTGGGTGCTGATGCAGGCCGTGCGGCGTTTGTCGTCATATGCCATCAACACGCTTTCGATCAACTGGCCATCTGGCAACCGCAGCAAACGTTTGACGGTTTGCCCGTCCGATGATCGCTGGGTCGTGACCTGCTCCAACCGGCCCACCTGGTAGTATGCTGCCAGCCGGTCACGCAGCGCCTGGGGCAAATTGGCCATCGCGTTGAAGTCCGTGACCTTGTGGCGGTACAACCATTCCCAGATTTGCTGCGCGCGGTAGGACGGTTCGCCCCAGGCTTTGAGTTGGATTTGCAGCGCAGCTAACGACATATCGTAAATCGACACGGTCATCGACATCAGTCACTCCCTAGCGGCGGCGGCGCAGCCAGCCCACCAACAATATCGCGGACGCAATTAAAACCAACCCAAAGGCAATTGCCCCCACCAGGCTGGTGAGATCGGTTTCGTCACCGTCCCCATCATCAGCTGCCGAATCTGTAGCGGGCGTTTCCACCGGGACCAATGCCCCCGGCGGCAGTGGGGTGTTCGTGGGCAGTTGAAACGCCGTGGCCGTTTGCGTGGGCAGCCGAACGGACGTTGGTGGTTGGTCCGCCTCGAAAGTTGAGCTTGGCGAGGGAGAAGCCGTGCGCGTGGGTAGTGGGGTGCTGGTGGGCAGAGTGGGGCGCACGGTTGGCGTGGCAGTCGGCGTCGGCGTGGGGTCAACAATATACGGCGACCATTGGACAGCATTCAGCGCTCGCTCGGAGAACAGCCAATCATCTCGCCAGGACTGCCACACTGCCGCCTGGTCAGCCCCGGTCAGGTCAAACAACGCGCCATCAAAGCCATCCGGGTGATCGAGCACAGCCAACGCCAACTCGAACGGCGCATCGGCCCCATACTCGTCCGCCAGGTACAGTACGAGCAGGTAACTCTCGTCTTCCCACCGAGCGCGCAGGTCCGAGTCGGGAGGCGGTTCCTGCTGCAAGTCGTCGATACTCTGCAACGCTCGTGCACGCGCAAAGGGTAGCGTTGTATCCAGCCCTCCAGGATTACGCAGGTAAAACCGGGCCAACCCGTTCTCGAACCAATCCGGCACTGGTGTGGTACCCCAAATATGCTCATAGGTATCGCGCACCATCGTGATTGTCAGCAGATCGTCGATATCCGCTGTTGTGCGCGGCACCATCTGGAAACCGGCCTGGGCATAAAACTCCTGGTATGCATCTGCTGAACAGGGAAAAACCTCGATAGCTGGTTCGTCTGGCGACTCCTCTCCCTCATCACCTGCATCGCTGCCAACGTCTGCATTGTCATCAGGCGCTTTGATAAACCGGGACACCCGCACAGGGATGCCGGTATCCGCGTCAGCATCCGGGTCGGCGCCGGGGTCTTCTATCGTTTCACACAGCCTGGCACCTACCTCATAGATCACAAGATTGAATTCAGGCTGCGAACCGGTTTTGACAGCCAGCAACTCGTACCGGTTTGTGAGTCGATCATGCAGGATGTTCCCGCCCAACGTCCCATACCAGTACAACACCAGCGGCGAGGCGGTCCCAGAGTTCTCCCATTCGCCCTGGCGTGCGTCTTCAAACATAAACGTGTCAGTGGCCACCGATTCGCCACCGTCGAGGGTTGCCACCTGCCATGTATAGGTCACTTCCTGGAACAGGTGTGGCAGCGCCCCTTCCGACAGGTCCCAGGTGAAAATCAGCGTGGTGGTGGCGTCGGTGCGTTCGTAGATGGTGTCCTCGATAGGATCGAGCACAAAGCGCCGCCCCAGGAAATCACCCTCCTGGCTGATGGTCAGGATCACGCTGGCCAACTGGTCTGGTGTGGTATTCAACTCCAGCGGAAAGCGCAGCACAGCAGGGAACAAAATTTCCGGCGCATTGTACCCAAAGATGATGCCGGTATCCTGCTCCTCTTCGTCATCGTCGTCACCATCCTGGGCTAACACAGACACGCCAACAGGCAACACCACCACCAACATCACCAGCACAAGTCCCCACCGCATCAACCACTTCATTCGATCCTCCAACATGGCTCCTCCACTCCAACAGTTACCACCCGTAATCGTAGCATTAGATCGCGTTGGAGAGAAGTGTGAGGACGCTGGCTGCACGTCCTCATTCTGGCTTGGATATCCTGGTGTTGTCGGAGATTACTGCCGTAGGTCTGGGGTCGCAATCGGGACAAAGTAGGTTGTCGGGGTCGGAATCAGCGTGGGGGGAATGGGTGACGCCCCCAACCAGATGCGCCATTCTTGCTCAACCTGGGCGGCGCTCATACCCGAAACGGTTTCAATTGCCTCAATGCGGCCAACCCCCAGGTCCAGCAGGTCGATTAGCTCGCGGTGGCCTTCCAGCCCATAGGTATCGGTCCACCACTTCCAGAACGTGTAGCCGATATCGTAACCATCACGCCCATTTTGCCCGCGAATGCTGGGACCGGTGCCCTGCAGGATGGTAGGCAGCGTGCCGTTCGCAGCCATAAGCCGCACCCGCCGTTCATAATCGTACTGCTGGTTCAGTTCGAAAAAGGTTGCGTTGCCCTCGTTAAACCAGTCAACGGCCATGATGGTGTACTCTGACTGGTACAGATGTCCGACCTCATGCAATACCGTGCCATAGGCCAGATCATACACGTTACCGCCCGACACCACCTGGACCGTGCTGCCCCAGTCACTGCGGGTAGTACCAATTGAGCGCGGGTTCGCGGGCGTGATCTGCCATTCCAGGTAAGCAGCCCGGTCGCCGAACAAGATCGCGCGCGGAGTATAGGGCAGCAACTCACCCCATGCTCCCCGGTACGTTTCGCGCTGCTGCGCCATCGCTTCGACGGTCATGGGGCCAACATCCGGCGGCAGGTTATAGGCGAACACGATGATGTCTTCGCCCTCGGTGCGCACCCACTCGCGCGATGTATCCTCGTATTCGGCGAACTGCGGCTCGGTCTGGAAGCTGTTGCCCGCCGCATCGCCCACATCAAAGTAATACGTCACGCCGACCCAGGGCGGCACCGCGTCCGCGTCGGTGGCATCCCACGCGGACCGGACCAAGCCTGTGTCAGCGTCAACTTCAATCGGGCGGCTGCGCTGGGTGCCCGGAGCATGGGACCAGATCACCCGCCCGCGCTCAATTGGCCCCGCACCGCTGCTGATCTCTGCCGTGAAAGAAAACCCGGCGGGAAAATTACTCGTAAACGTGATCTCGCCCACTGTCCAGGCCACGTTGGGATCGGACTGCGGCGCAGCGGGGGCGTCCGCTTCTTCTCTTACGGATGGGGCGGGGGTTGGCGTAGACGGTTCATCGCCCTGGGCCTGCGCAGCGATCACGCTGACCATGCCCACCAGCGCGGCGGCTCCGACGAAAACTACCATGAAACGAAACCGTGTGTTCATCAAATTGCTCCCAATAGACTACAAGCACAAACTACAGGTTGGCCTCCCACTGTGCATACAGGTCGGCCAAACTCTCGAAAACAGCGTCAGCCTGGATGTCATGCGTCCGGGCCTGGTCCGCTGTGGTGATACCGGTGAGCACCAACGCCGTGCGCAGCCCTGCGCGCTGACCACCCAGGATATCGGTTTCCAGCCGGTCACCGATCATCAGCGTGAACTCGCGCGCCGCGCCCATTCGCTCCAGCGCCACGTCAAACATAGCGGTTTCCGGCTTGCCGATCACCTTCGGCGTGATGTCCGTCGCGGCTTCCAACGCGGCCAATAAGCTCCCCGCGCCGGGCACCAATCCTTCGGGCACCGGGAAGGTGCGATCCCCATTGGTGCCGATGAAGTCCGCGCCCCGGCGAATGCACAGCGTCGCGGTTCGCAGCTTCTCGTAGGTGATGTGGAAGTCCAGCCCAACAACCACAACATCTGCGCGTTCGGCGTCGTCCACAAATCCGCGCTGCGCCAGCTCCTCTCGGATGCCATCCTGCCCGACAATGTAGACCGGCGTCCCGGCGGGATAGCGCTGGCCAAGATAGGCGGCGGTCGCAACGGACGATGTCACCACCTGGTCCGGTCCGGCGGGTATGCCGATGTGGTTCAGTCGCTCGACATAGGTGTCGATAGTTTTGGTGCTGTTGTTGGTCGCCAGCGCGAACGCGATCCCCTGCTGCTGCACAAACGCGAAAAACTCCGCCACGCGCGGCAGCACCTCGCCTCCCCGCCACAGCACCCCGTCCATATCCAGAATGACTGCGCGTATGGTCTTGAAATCGATGCTCATCTGTCCTTTTAGCCCATTGTGGGAAAATCCGGCAGCAGGCAGATTATAGCATCATCTTTTGATACGCAACTCGTGGGCTGTTTTGGTGACTCACATGTGAAACCATCGAGGTATTAACGACAAAGGGACGCACGGCGGCGTCCCTGCTTTGTGTTCTGGATTGTGTGTGCAGGCGCGACTCAGGCTCGCACGACACCCACTTCGGACGGTGTGAAGTCGGGGAAAATCTCGGCCAGCGCCGGATTGCCCAGCCGGTTGGCCAACACCTCGCCGAGTACGCTGCGGTAGTCGGTCGTGATGGCCAGGTCGCCCCGGTCCAGGCTTTCGGCGGCCAGGGTGGGCCATTGCGCGATCACGGGCACCTCGGACACCGCGCCGCCCATAACAAACATCATGTTGCCATGCCCGTGATCCGTCCCGCGCGAAGCATTCTCCTGTACGCGGCGACCAAACTCGCTCATCACCACCACCGTGACCCGCTCCATCAGGTCGCCCAGGTCGGTGTGCAGCGCGGCCAACCCTGCCGCCAGGGTGTCCATCAGGGTCGCGTGGAGTCCCTCGACGCCGCCTTGCGCATCATGTGTGTCCCAGCCGCCCAGGTCGATGCACGAGACTTCCAGCCCGACCTCGGCGCGGATGAGGACCGCCGTCTGTTGCAGCGCCAACCCAAACTCGTCCTCCGGATACACGGCCCCGTTCTGCACCGGGTAGGCGTCGATGTCCACGCTGCCCACCACGTTGATCGCGTCCTGCGTGGCAGCAGCGGCATCGGCCAGCCCGTTGCCGTCGAGAGCGTAGAGCGCATTCAACGCCCGCATCATGGCCTGCGCGGTTTCTGGCCGACCGTCGAGGTGGTAGTCCACGATGCTTTGCAGCGCAATAGCGCTCACCGGGCCGTGTAACGAGTGCGGCAGCGCATGGCCCCAACCAATCGCCCGCAGCGGGGACTCGTTGCCGTAGTTGAGCGTCATCAGGTGCCGCCCCAGCCAGCCAGAGTCGAGCATTTGCTGTGCGCCGCCTTCCATCAGGCTCATGGCGTCGAAGTGGCTGCGCGTGGGGTGGGGATTGCCTACCGCGTGCACCGCCGTCATCTGGCCGCCCTGAAACAGCGGATGCAGCGGTCCCAGTGCGGGATGCAGCCCGAAGAACCCGTCCAGGTCCAGCACCTCGGTTTCGGGAATGGCCAGTTCGGGCCGCGCGGTGAAATAGTCCGCGTCGCCGTAAGGTACGATCATGTTAAGGCC
>JAADYV010000590.1 GCA_010092855.1 Chloroflexota bacterium
GAAATCGACTTTTACGCGCGCGTGGATTTCACGGACTTCATGGAAATCGTGGACCGGTTGGGTACGTTGCAAATCAGCGTGGACTGCGCGATCCAGGACTGGCGGCTGAAGTCGCCGGAACTTGATCCTACCGTCGAAGACAACTGGGAAGTGTATGTGCTGCCGATTGGCCGCCAGCAGCTCACGCCTTACATGTCGCTGTGGTACGTGCGCAGCCGCAAAACCACCAACGATCTGGATCGTGGCCGCCGCCAGATGGACGTCCTGCGCGCGATGTGGTACCAGGCACGCAGCCAGGGCATCTTCTCCCAGGTGACGCAATTGTGGCCGGAAGCCGTCGAGATCGTGGAAACCGATATGACGCTGACCGATGTGCTGGGCTTCTTGCCGCTGGCCGCCAGTATGGAGATGAGCGACATCACGCGCTACAGCGGAACGGTTGGCATCCACTATACCTCGTATGTGACGCCGGGCGATGGGCGTGAAGTCGTGTTACCCAACCGCGAGAATCTGCTTCCGCTGATCCAGAACTTCCTGACGCCGCCCACCACCAACCGCCTGGGCCGCCAGGAGATTTCGGTGGATGTCGTGGATGCATCTGGCTATGCGCAGGGATTTGACCTGGTGGCGTCGGACCGGCTGGCCTGGGAAGGCTTCAACGCCCGCGCACTTGGCACGACCGGCGTTTCCGAACCGCAGGAACTCACCGTGATCTACGATTTCACCGGCCAGTCGAAGAGCAGCGCACTGGAAGACCTGATGCGCGTGCTGCGCGTAAGCGAGACGCAAGTCATCTACCAGCCTGATCCCAACCGGACGGTGGATTTCCGTGTGGAAATTGGCGGCGCGTACAACTCGTGTGTGTACGGCAACGCCGAGGATGAGTTGGAGTTGGGACCGCCGATTGATGAGGAAGAAGAATAGCGCGCGGAGTGCGTCGATAATTCGCAACGCGCTGCTGCCGGATGACCTCCGGCAGTTTTGTGTGGCGAAGAACTTTTCAGCTCATCAGGTAGGCACCGGCAATACACGCGACCGCCAGGGCCAGCACCGTACCGATGATAATCGCTGCCAGCAGCAATGGTGACGTCGTACCTCCTCCTGCTGGCGGCGGCGGGATGTAGGCTGGCGGGGCAGGGACTGCGCTGGGAGGCGGCGGTGGACTAAACGCAGATGGAATAGGTGGCTGAGACTGCGGCGGTGCGTAGCGGTCCATTGACGAGATGGTAGGCGGGGCCGGAGCCTGGACAGAGGGCATGGTCGTGCGCGCGTCCGATTCGAGGTGCGGCATGGTGGAAGCCTGCGCGCTGTCTGGTACGGCTTCGTGATGTTGTAAGGTACGGTCCGGGTCGGCTTCGGGCGCAGGCTCGATCAACTGGGACCATTCGGGCAACTTGAGGCCGGTGCCAGTAGTCACTAGCGGCCCGGCTGGTGTCGGTGATTCAAGCGACAGCGGCGGCGCACCAACCGCTTCGGTGAACGCTTCGTGCCAGGCCTGGACGGAGGAATAGCGGCGGGCCGGGTCTTTGTCCAGACAGCGCAAGATGATCTCTTCCACTGGAGAGCTAATTGTATCGGTCAGCAGGCGCGGCGGCTTGGGCTGGAGGTGGATGTGCTCATACGCGATGCGCTCTGCGATGGAACTGCCGTTTGCTTCTGGATCGTCCCCCTGGAAGGGCAGTCGCCAGGTGAACAGCTGGTACATCATCACGCCCAATGCGTACACATCGGCAGTGACGGTAACAGGTTGGCCCTGGACCAATTCCGGGGCGCAGTAAAATGTCACCGGGCGGTGTTCGGCGTCCGCAAGCAGGTAGGCGAAAAAGAAGTCGGTAACAAACAGCGTTTCCTCGGCATCGATCAGCATATTGGTGGGTTTGAGGTTGAGGTGCAGCACGTTTTTGCTATGCGCATAATGCAGCGCTGCGGCCAGCGGCGTGAGGTATGTCAGCGTCGCCTGCGCCTTAAGCGGCGCTTTGTGGCTGGTCAGCACATCGTTCAACGTATGGCCTGCGATGTAGTCTGTCAGAATGAAGACGTGCCCATCCAACTCAATCAGGTCATAGAAGCGCGCAATGTGCGGGTGATCCAGCCGTGCCAGCCGCTCGACCTGTCCTTTGAAGCGCTCGATGCGCGCCAGGTCCGCCACATCCTGCCACAAGACCTTTGCTACCCGCGCCTGGTTTTCAACAAGGTCGGTGATACGGTAGGTGCGGCTGATGGCGCTTTGACCTAACAACTCATCAAAGCGGTAGCGCTGGCCGAGGGTGTAGCCGCGCATTTCGCTGCTCATGCGTCCTCCAAAATTATCGGCGTTACCTGCCCGGCGGTTAGCTCGCGCAGGGCGTCGCTCAGGCCGTCGAGTTGATCAACAGGAATCGTCGCGTAGACGGTGACTTCGGCGTCGAACTCCTCGCTGTCGATCTCGCCGCGATATTCGTCTAGCAGCAGCCTCAGGCGCTCGAACAGGCTGTAGGCGACCGTAATCCCAATGTAGCGCTTCTCGATCTTGAGTTCGACCGGCACCTGTTCTAACGCGATTTTCGCCGTTCCGCCATACGCACGCACCAGGCCCCCTGTGCCAAGTTTGGTGCCGCCGAAATAGCGCGTGATCACGATCACGATATCGCCAACGTCTGTGCCGCGTAGCACGGCCAGCACCGGTGGCCCAGAGGTACCAGAAGGTTCGCCATCGTCGGTCATGCCCTCGATAACGCTGCCGCCATAGCCCACCTTGAAGGCGTGTACATGGTGCGAAGCGTCCGGCATTTCCTCGCGCACGGCCCGGATAAACGCTTTGGCCTCGTCAACCGTATCCGCACGGCCCACCGTCGCGATGAAGCGCGAGTTGACGACCATGTTTTCGATGCGAATGGTTTGCGCGGGAATGGGGTAAGCAGTCATGCCGGTGGCTCCCAGCCTAACAGGTGGTAGGCGTCTGCGCGCTGGAAAAGGGCGCGATAGGCAGCGGTTTCAGCGGCTTCGGCATAAAATACCGCGTGTTTATCGCCGACATCATCCGACGCAGTACCATTTGACGTGATGCGCACCCCGTCTTCTCCATGATATATCACATTAATCTCACCGCGCGCTGCCAGCAAGTCCAGCCCGGCGCGGACGATGGCGTGTGTCTGCGCGGTGGCAGCCGCCAGTTCCACTGTCGTGGTTTGTCCATCCTGCCGGTTGATGACGTACTTGCTCAGTTGCAGCAGCCGCTGCTGAATTTCAGCGAAGGTGTGCACCGGCGGGTCGAGGCCCACCAGCACCACCTCCTGTGGCTCAACCTTCTCCAGTGCGCGTTGGAGCAGACTTGGCCGGGCGGGTGCAGTGTAGATTACGAGCGTCTCTGCTGGGCTAAGTTCGTCCAGCGTACAACCTGGCGACTCGGCACGCCGGTAGCCTTCGGCCCAGACGACGGCAGCGGGATAACCGGCGGGGATACTTTCCGGACTCGGTTTGCCGCGCAGGTCGGTGACGGTGCGCTGGGGATGAACAACCTCCACCGGGGCGGACGGTGAACGCCGGTAGTCAACCAGCGTGAACTGCAATTCCGTCTCGCCGCGAAAGGCGCTGATCTCCAGTTCATACGCGATGTCAAACAGCCCTTCCGGCAGCGCTTCGTCGGCGCTGTTCCACCACAAGACTTTTTGCTCGTTGCCAGCAGCATCCTGCACCGTCAGGCGGCGGTGGTGCTGGGCGCGGCCAATCATGGCGGCGCTCTTGAGCGTGAGTTCGCGCGTGGCCAGCGTAATGCGCGGATTGCCTTCTCCAAATGGCGCGAGCCGGTTGAGTTCACCGGCCAGTTCCAGCGTCACGTCGGGCAGCGGCAGGTACGCGTCCAGCGAAATGCCCGGTCGCACAGAGGGATCGCGCGCTTCGCGCAGCGTATCCGACAGGCGGCGGCGAAAAGCCGGGATGTGGTCCGGATGCAGCGCCATGCCTGCCGCGCCGGGATGTCCACCGAAGTGCTGGAGCAGGTCGGCCTGGGCCGCAACTGCCGCACCGATATCGTAGCCCGGTGCCGAACGTGCCGAGCCGCGAGCGATGTTGTCGTCTTCCGAAACGGTCAACAACACAACCGGGCGCTGGTACTGTTCCGCCAAGCGGCTCGCTACAATACCGATGATGCCCGCGTGCCAGGTGGTGCTGGCCAGCACCAGGGCTTCCCAATCGAGCAGCGTGGGATCGCCTGCTATCTGCTCCTGGGCGGCGGCGTAGATGTCGCGGTTTTGCAATCGGCGCTGGTTATTTAAGCCTTCGAGTTGGGCGGCCAGCACCTGCGCGCGGCCTACATCCTGGGTAATCAGCAGTTCGACCACCGGGTAGGCATCGGCCAGGCGACCGGCGGCGTTCATGCGCGGCCCCAATTGGAAGCCGATGTCGGTGGCGTTCAGCCGCCCCATCTCAACTCCGGCCACTTTGATCAGCGCGCGTAATCCGGCCCGCTGCGTATTGCGCAGCCGATCCAGGCCAATTTGCAGCAAGTAGCGCGTATCGTGGGTTTGTTCGGCCACATCCGCGACAATGCCCAGCGCCACAAGGTCGAGGAAATCGACGGTGTGCTCGTCTTCTCCATGCCGCTCGTAGAGGTACTCGATCAGTTTATACGCTGCGCCCACGCCGGGCAGCGACGCCAGCGGGTGACCGGGTGGCAGACGTTTGGGATTGACGACCGCGTGCGCTGGGGGCAATTCCGGCGGCAGGTCGTGGTGATCGGTCACCAGCACGGTTAGCCCTTGCTCGCGTGCGTAGGTAATCTCGCCCATTGCGCTGACGCCGGTATCACACGTCAGCAGGACGTGAGGCTGGTAACGCGCGATCTGGTCTTGCAGGCTGTCCAGGCGAATGCCATGCGATTCGCGCAGCCGGTGTGGGATGTAGAACTTCACGTTCGCGCCCAGACGCTCCAGGGCATCGATCAACAGCGCAGTGGATGTCATACCATCCACGTCGAAGTCGCCCCAGACCAGGATACGCTGTCCTTCACGAATGGCGTGCGTCAGGTGATCGGCGGCAGTAACGAGATCGAGTAGTTCAGCGGGCGGGGCAGGCGTGTAGGCGTCAGCGGAGAGAAACGCCTGCGCTGCGTCAATGGTGCGAATGCCGCGCTGCGCCAGAATCTGCGCCACCAGCGGGTGCCCGCCAACGTGGGCCGCCAGGTCCGCGCCTGGGGTGATGCTGGATGGATCGTGCCACTGCTTCGGATTACGCGCCGTCATCGGTTAGAACCCAATCTCCTCGACATCTTCCAGCCCCAGTTCCAGCAGGCCGCCATCGTAGTCTGCAAAGTCGTCGGCCTGGCCCGCTTCCTCACCACGATCACACAACGAACGATATTCGCAGAAGCGGCAGCGCTTTTCGTCGAACGTCAGTGGCCAGGTGCTCCCCGGATCACGACTGGTCACGGCGTCGATGAGCTGCGCCAGGTATGCTTCGTCCGCCTGCATCTGCGCCGATGAATAGTCAAATACCTCCGGGGCGTCAGGTTCGGAAGCAACCCAATACACGAGGGAAATCTGTTCCGGAACCAGCTCGCCACCAAACACACCCCCTCCGGCGCGCGCCAGCACGTAGGGGTAAACGCGCGTTTGCAGACGTTCGGCCAACCATTGACGCGGCGGCTTGCGGCGGTAAGTTTTCCAATCGTAGATCACCGCGCGCTCACCGGGCACTACCAGCAGCAGGTCGAACATGGCCATGATCCGCGAAGCACGTAGATCGGTCGTTAGCGCGAGTTCCGGATAACGTTCGCCCGGCTGGGCGTGTAGTTCTGTGAAGCCCAGGTAGGCGTGCCACCACGCGCGCAGGTCGGGATCGGTCAGGCCGCGTTCCAGCAAGTCGGGTTCCATGCCCAACTGGTGGCGCTCGATCAGGCGATGAAACTGCCGCCCGCGCCCCAGATGACGTTCGTGTTCCAGCAGCGGCTCAACCTGGACGGCGGGCCAGGCGCGCCCTTCAACATAGCGCAACTGGAACAGACGCGCGCAGTCGGCGTAGTTTTGCAAGTTACTCTGGCTGAATCTGAATCCGGTTGGCAGCATAGTTATGTTACACTTGTGTATTCACTCAACATCACCAGCGGCAGCGCAGGTTCGTTGGCCTTCCCCTCCTGCCAGAAGCGCCCCATGTTCCAGGTGATGATCAATTCACGTTTGGCGCGCGTGATGCCGACATACAGCAGTCGCAGTCGCTCGCGCGCATAATCCAGGCGGTCCAGCAGCGTGGCGTCCCCTTCGACATAAACCGTCGCCTGTTGCTCGACCAGCGCATCGAGTTGGGCCAGCAGTTCCGCGCCCAGGTTGAGGTTATCGCGGACATAAGCCCGCTCGCCAATGTACGAGTCGTAGGGCTGGGCGGACGGGAAGCCGTAGTTGCTGACCGCCATCAGGTACACGCGGTCCCATTCCAGCCCTTTGGCGGCGTGCATGGTGGCGACGGTGACCACGCCGGGTCGGGGTTCGTAGCCCGCCTCCGCATCGTCAAAGCCAATGAACTTGCGCTCGTTGTTGCCGATGGCGCGCAATTCTTCCACAAACTGCGGCAGTCGCCAATTGGGATGATCCTGGGCCAGCGCACGCAACAGCACCGCGATCTTGTGCCCCAGCGCCACGTCCACGGCCTCGGTGAACAGGTCCTGGCTGATGGTCAGCACCAGTTGGTCGATGGGCAGGCTGAGCGCCTCCAACCAGCGGCGCACCCACAGCCGGAAGTTGGCCAGGTCTTCAACCAGCCAGGCATAGTCTTCCGGCACAGTTGGAAAGTCAACATGATCCGCAGCAGGCCACAGGAAAGCTTCAAGCTGGCTGAACTCCGCGAACGTGCGCGTGATCGTCTGGCGCAGTTCCAGGTCATCGTGCACCAGTTCGCGGCGATGTTCGGGCATCAGAGTCCAGTACAACTGCTTGAGCGCCTTCAACTGCGCAGGATCGGCAAGGTATTCCAGCACGGTGCGCAGCAGGTTCACGGCGCGGCGGGTGGCGGTCGTGCTGCGCAGCAGTTCCTCGTAAGGGATGTTGTATTTGCGTAATAAGGCCGTCAGCTTAAAACCCCGGCTGTTTTCCGGCAC
>JAADYV010000108.1 GCA_010092855.1 Chloroflexota bacterium
CATGTCGTTCGGCCCAAACATCATCACGGCAACGGCAGGCCGCACACGCCGGTATTCACACGCCAGCGGTCCCTCATCGTCTTCGCACAGCGCCGGGTCGACCCAGATCGGATCGAGCATGGTCAGCGCATTAAAACCGACCTGCCCCGCCATGCTTTCGTGGGTAAACCAGCCCGCGAAATAGAGGACCGTGTCCTCCAGTTCCCCATAAGGCCCCAGGTCGTAATTCTCCTGGTCGAAGGGGTTGAGGAACAGCTCGGAAGCGGTATTGCAGTCGCCGACCCACGTCACGGCGCGGGCGTCGATCTCGAGCGCTTGCCCGCGTTCGAAAATCTCGCGCAGCCGGTCGGGGTTGATGTCTGGCAGCACCGGCACCGCCATCAGCACGTCATATTCTGGCGGGTCGGCGGGTGGGTCAATCACGGACAATTCCTCACACGCGCCCACCGCTTCGCCGACCCAGGCCGCCACCCAGCCCGGCGGCACATCACCGGTTACACCATCCGGCGTTTCAAGCCAGACAGCATACCAGTCGCGTCCCGCGTTGTGACCGGCCACCGGCAGCGTACTGCCGTAGGCCAGAACAACCACCACCGGCTGATCCTCGCCCGGCCTGGCGCGCACATTGATATCACGGGCCGCCGGGGTAACTGCGCAGCCAGTCGGCGTTGGCTCAACCAGCAACACCGACTCTCCCGACCATCCGTCGCGTACAGGGGGTGCCCCGGCCCATGCCACCCCACCAACCATCCCCACCAGAACAACACCCACCATGATCGTCTCCATCACCCGCATATTTGCTAGTCCTCCTTTGGCAGAATTGCGACATATCCGCTGGAGGCCACCACCGCCTGACCTTCCTCGGTTAACAACCAATCACGCAGCAGCACCGTCGTGCTGTCTGGGGGCATATCATCGCGCACCACCACGTACACTTCCGTCGTCAGCGGATACGTCCAATCGGCAATCGTCTTGGGCGTGGGACGCACGCCTTCGATCCCGGCCAGCTTGATGTTAGGATGCGCATTGATGTGCACCGCGTAGAAATAGACCGAATACCCAACACCATAGGGATCATCGCCGACCACGTTGATCGGTCCCATCATGCCCGGCAGGATCATATCCGGCGCGTTGATCATCGACAGATCGCCCATCACAAGGCGCAGCATTAACTCTTGACTGCCGGAATTCGGGTTGCGCTGGTAAGGGTTAATCAGCGCATCGAGGCCCGGCTGGTACATGCCCGCCCCTGCCCAGGTAGTCATCTCCCCGGTGTAGATGGCGCGAATCGTATCCAGCGTCAGGTAGTCGATGGGGTTGTCCACATGCAGCAAGAACACAAACGCATCCAGCGCTACCGGACGTACATCCAGGTCAACCCCCAGATCAGCGGCAGCAGTCAGTTCGTCACCTGATGGCTCGCGCGCTACCAGGATAATGTCTGCATCACCTGCGATCAGGTTCATATAGGACCCATGCGTGCCGCTGTGTACAATCCCCCACAGACGGTCGAGCAGCTCGGGGGTGATATCGGCGTCAAATGCAGGGCCATAGTAGTCCTCCGCAAAGGGATTCTCTTGCCAGGAACATGGTACGGCGTACACATGGCAAGCAATAGTCATTTGCAGCGGATAAGCCGAGGTCGATCCATCCACGCGGGGATAATCGGCCCGGAGCTGCGCCATCACCTGGGTCTGGTCGTCGGGGTCAGGGGTGGGCGTCCCCTGGAAGATTGTGGACTGTGCCACCGAGACAGGAAGCATTACTGCAGCCAGCACCAACCAGGCTGCCACACTACCAGCGACTAACGTCCTCCTCATGGTCGTCTCTCCACCATACTTGTTTGGCGATTGGATTCTATCTTACGCCAGACCGCAGCGGACCACTAGCCTGTTTCGTGTCGATCAACGGGTGACTGCCCTATGTTGCCAGTGTTTCGACCTGCTCTAGCTCGCCAGGAACTTAAGCCACACCTGGCGGCGACGTGGTCCATCAAATTCCGCCAGGTAAACGCCTTGCCAGCGCCCAAACTGTAGTTGGCCGTTTTCCACGAACACAATGAGTTGCGAGCCAAACAGCGAGGCTTTGACGTGCGCCGGCGAATTTCCTTCGGCGTGACGATGCCGGTTATCAGGTGGTGCGACATCGCCCATTGTCAGAAGCATATCGCGCTGCACGTCGGGGTCCCAGTTTTCGTTCACGGTCAAGCCAGCGGTGGTATGTGGGCAGAAAAGAAACAGAATCCCGTCCGTTACATTCAGGGCCCCCACTGCTTCCTGCACCATGTCCGTGATATCAACCAACTCTGATTGTCGCCCGGTAGCTACCATAATTTGTCGCATCGTATTTTTTCCTTGTCCACCTCGCGAGGTTTATGTAAGGGCTATAAAAACATATTAATTGACCTTCTATGGATTTGGATTAATGCTCCCTGCATCTTGACTTGAAACCACATTAGCCTTATTGACAGACAAACAAGAATGTTCCATAATATAATTGTTCGATTTGAAAATGGTTAGATTTTGGGCTACTAGCCATTTGAAAAAAAGGTTGAATAAGTTGTGGAAACAGCGTTGCATGCCATCCAGGCGATGTAGTGAGTAATTTTCTCCACAGCTTAAGCGTTCCAACAGTAAATTGGGGCGGGAATCCTCACTTCAACAACTTAGTAATCTGTTGACACATCATGCCAGTTTCCTGGCCTGTTGTTGTCCCGACTCAATAATAGCCTATCTATTACTTTATCTTTTTCATACACAAAGAGACGTGATGTATGTTTAGCTCACAACCTGCCACGATAACCCGCCGGCAGACGGCACAAACTGCACGTGAACGGTTGCTACAAGACCAGGTTATGCGCCGTCACCAAACTGCACCACGCTCCCGCCTGGCGGTCGATGCCGCACTCACCCCCGCCGACCAGGAACAGCATGCCATTCAGGTAGCCATTGGCTTTAAACAGCACTATCTGGCGGCCATAACATATCTGGATGACCACCGGATTGCGGTCGCCACCATTAAGCCGACTGGCACCCAGAAACGCCCGGTGGAAGCGCCGCAAGAGATTTGGGTAGATGCCAGCGGCAATGTCACCATTGTACCCTGCGACCACCCTACCCGTCGCCGCCGCATCAACCCGGCATGGGTGCTGCTGGTGCTACTAGTTTTGACCAGCATGGCCCTGCTGTTCTAGGACTGAACTCATCGTTTACAGAAGGAGTGTGGCATGACTTCACGATTGTACCCCAAGTCTGGTGCGCGGGAGGCCCGGTTAGAAACCCGCCGGGAAATCTTCATTGCGCGCCCGATGGCCGAGGCCGACAACATCATCGACGCTGACCTGGAAGAAGCGAATCCTTTCGGGCCCTGGAAGGACTATCGTCACCAGAACAGCCCTCCACCTCCCAGTCATATTCCGGCGCGTCCTGGTTATGCTGCCGAAGAGGATTTTGCGCCTGGTGACGACCCGTATGAAGACGATGTGTTCAACGCCATGCGCCATTTCGCCCAGCGCTTGCTCAAAGAACTGGGGTATTTCGTCTTCGTCACGCGCAGTCCAAACGGCAGCATCTTCGGCGCTTTTCACCTGCCGGTGCGCGTTATCGCCATGCTCATTTTTACCCTGTTTCTTGTTTTCGTGACGCTTTACAACTTCCCCAGTATCTGGGAAACTGTATTTAGCTTTTTTGGCCTTGCCTGAGTCCTGTACCGGCAGAAAAGAAATTGTTATGGGGGAGATTCAGACCTACCCATTCATCAACTACGCCAACGATCAAGAAGCATTTGCGGCGCGGTTGCACGATGACCTGAAAAAACAAGGGTATACCGCCTGGCTTGACCAGCGTGACCTGCTTCCAGGCGAAATCTGGAGCCAGGGCGTGAATCGAGCCCTGCATACCTGCACGCACATGATCCTGGTCTGGTCTGCTGAGGCAGAAGCGTCGCCCGAGATCGAAAGCGAATGGGTGCATTTTATTACGACCAACAAGCCCATTCTGCTGGCACTGCGCGACCGCGTGCCGGTGCACTACAATCTCCAACGTTTCCCCACGGTGGACTTCACCAGCGACTATGGCGGCGCACTTCAGCGCCTGATCACACACCTGAGCGCCAACAACCACAATCCCGAAGCTGCCGCGCTGGTGCTGGAACAAGGCAATGCGGCGTTTCATAGCTACGACTACACCACCGCGATCAAGGCTTACAGCCGCGTCATCGCTATGGACCCGGCCAACGCGACGGCGTTTCACAGCCGTGGTCTGGCCTATTTCGAGCTAGGCCACTTTGACCGCGCGCTGGAAGATTTCACCGAAGCGATCCGACTTGATCCCCAACTGGCTGAAGCGCACTATTTCCAGGGTCGCATCCTGCGCAACCAGGGTCAGCACGCCCGTGCCCTGGCAGCCTTCACCGAAGCCCTCAGACTGAATCCCAACTTTGCCCAGGCTGCCTACTATCGCGGGCTAACCTACGACATTCTGGGCAATACGGACCATGCCCTCACCGACTATACGCACGCCATCGACCTCGACCCGGAGAACACGCCAGCCTACGGGATGCGCGGCTCGATCTACTTTGCACAAGATGCGTACGAGGCGGCGCTGCACGACCTGGACCGCGCGATTCTGCTCAATCCCGCCGACCCCACCGCCTACCTGATTCGCGGCAAAGCCTACGAAGCGCTAGGCGAGGAGCAGGCCGCGCTTAAGGACTTCATCCAGGCGCTTAAATTGGATGATTCATTGGCCGAAGCCTACTGGGGACGCGGCTTGATCTACAGCGAACTGGGCAACTTCCAGGCGGCGCTGGACGACCTGAATTATGCGCTGCGCCTCAACAAAGCCGATGGCATGGCCTTTCTCGCACGCGGCGACGTCTACTACTCGATGAACGAATGCAAGCGCGCGTTGGAGGATTACGCCGAAGCGATTCGTCTGATGCCCAACAATCCCAATGCCTTTCACAATCGCGGTGTCGCCCTCCAGGCATCCCAGCAGTTGCAGGCCGCCATTGACGATTACAACCGCGCGATTCAGCTTGATCCGCGCTTCGAGCTTGCCTACTTCAACCGCGGCAATGCCCATTACGAACTGGGCCAGCTTAATGCAGCCCTGGCCGACTATGACCAGGCCCTCGAGATCGAGCCGGACGATCCCAACTCCTTCCACAACCGCGGCATCACCTACAACAAGTTGGGGATGTACGACGAAGCCCTGGCCGACTTCACCCATGTGCTCCAGTTAGCCCCCAACTATGCCGAAGCCTATTATAACCGCCACCTGAACTACATCCAGCGCGGCGCGCCCGGCGATGACCGTTTAGCGAAAGCGGACCTGGAGCAGTATCGCCGTCTGACACAATCCACCACTCGCCGCCGCTAGCCGCTATCGTTTTCCCCCGGTACAATAGCCCCCTGTTGGCTGGCATTGCGCCTGCTAACGTTAATGTCTGTTGCGCCACATTGGAGAATCCATCATCATGAGCGCTGACAATCCCATTGCTCCCATGCTCGAAGCCTTTGTCCAACCCTGGCACGCTGCCCTGGAAGACCCCGCTGCGGCCCAGGAAACCCGGTTGCAGGAACTGCTGCAAGTCTACGCCAAGAACGAATACGGGCAGCAGCACCATGCCGAAACGATTGGCTCGATTGCCGACTACCGCGCCGCCTTCCCTGTGCAAACCTATGCCGACTACCAACCGCTGCTCCGGCGGGTGATGGCGGGTGACACGCACGCCTTCCTCGAAGCTGAACCGCTGGGCTGGGCCATGACGCGCGGCACCACCGGCCAGAGCAAGTACATCCCCATGACGCCCCGCGACTTGGATTTGCGCCACAACGCCGCCCGTGCCGTCATCCAATACGTGCTGCACAGCAAGCGGTGGGATATCCTGCTGGGCGCGAACCTGAATCTGAGCTTTCCCAGCGTAGTGGGCAGCATGACGGTCAACGACCGCGACATCGAATATGGCTATGCCACCGGGATTTATGTCAAGCACGTCGCCGCGCGCACCCCGATTCCGTCGATCCCCAAGCAGGACGAGATCGACGCCCTCGGCGGCGACACCGAAAAATCCGCGTGGGAAGCGCGCTTCAAGCTGGCTTACGAGCGCGCCAAAGACGAAAACATCACTATCCTGGGCGGCGCGGTGCAGGTCATGGTCAAGTTCGCGCGCTGGCTGCGCAAAACACACGGCGTCTACCCGAAGGACTTGTGGAAATTCGGTGTGCTCTCGTTGGGCAGCGCGCCGGGCATCAACAGCACCTATCGCCCGCGCCTGCTGGCATTTTATGGCCGGGGCACGGGGCTGGTCGAGATTTACGGTGCAACCGAGGGCATGTTCGGCCAGCAGCGCGACAAGCGGCGCTTTTGGGTGCCGAACTACGATCTGTATTTCTTCGAGGTAGAAACCCGGCAGGGCATAAAAATGCTGCACGAGATGCGGCCTGGGGAAACCGGCAGCCTGATCGTCAGCACGCCGGTGCTGCCCCGCTACAAGATTTTGGATACGGTCCGGGCGTTCGAACCGCCCTACTTCCTGTGTATCGGGCGCGAACGGCCTTGGACCCAGGCCGTCTACTGGCTGCGGCGCATCTCCGAACTGGACTTTGGCCGCCGGTAAGCTGACCGAACTCTATTCGCCTGACGACGGGGATTCTGCCGCAGTTGAGTCAGGTTCGGCTGCGGCAGGTTCGTCTGCGCTACGGTCCCGGCGGCGCAGCGCCCTGGCTTTCGATTGCAAATCCTGGAAATAGTCGGACTCTACGATCTGCGACACTTCCTCAGAAACCTTTTTCTCGTCAATCACGATCTGAAGTTCGACCACCTGCTGCTTGAGCTTTTCGACACGGTCGTAGACCTCCTTGGCCATGCGCTGGAACACGCGCGCCAGCAGCCCGATCTCGTCCTGCCGCCCCACAACGCTGTCTAGCGGCGCGATTGTGTACTCTTCGCGCTCAATAGACTCGGCGACTTCGCTCATGGTCAGCACCGGGCGCACGATCTGGCGTGATATTGTGACCACCATCACCGCCACCAGTCCACCCGCCACCGCAAACAGCGCCATCATCGCCCAACTGACGTTGATGGCCGCCAGCAAACTGTCGTCGGCGTCCTCTTTGGCGCTCGCCAGGCTTTCGTCTGTCGTGTCAATGGCCGCGCCCAGTTGCGCGTCCGTCTCGTCCCGCACACCCTGCACACGCCCGCGCATGGCAGTCGACTCGTCCAGCGTGGCCTGCCAGCGCGTGCCGACGATCTCGCCCAGCGGGTTATAGATGGCATCGATCCGCCGGAAACTTTCCTCGGCCTGCAACCGCCATGCCGGGGAAAAATAGGCTTCATCCAACTCTGCCACATCTAGCGCGTCATCTTCACCTACATTCCACGCCGCGAGTCCCACATTATAAGCGGTCATCAGTTCATACAACGTCTCGAAATGTTCCGGCAGCGCAGCATATTCCTGTCCCAGGTTATCCATGACTGTCAGGATATCCGGGTCCTGGATCAAACGCCGGGCAAACGCCAACCGCTGCCCCAACGCCTCGTAAATGGCATAGTAATCCGTGCGGATGGCATCCTGCGTATCGATGTCGGAATAGAATACCAGCTCCGTTTCCAGCGCTTCAAGCTGCCGAAAGTCGATCTCGATCGTTTCGACCAGCAACAGCGCATCCATTTCGTCCAGGATTTCGGTGACGTCGTTTACGCTGCCATCGAGCGCGTCGCGCACCTCGCCCTGGCTTTCCACCAGCGCTGCGCCCACCTCTGCCTGGCTCTCGTCCAAAACATCGGATACTTCGTCCCGGCTGCTGTTGAGCTGGACGATGTTCCACCCCAGCGCCGCAACGCCCGCCAGCGCGATCACGGTGAAAATACCCAGCAGCTTGTTTTGGATGCCTAATCCGCTAAACCATGCCATAGTCACAGTCCATTCTGTCCCTGACACTTATTCCAACAAGCGATTGATCAGCAGCGTGAGTCCCAGGATGATCAACGCCAGCGGCCACAACGACCACACATTAAAGCTAAAGGCCAGGCTGAGGCCGATCACGAGCCCAATGATGCCAAACACAAAACGCGCCCCTAATGCCCGCCGGTAATCGGGCATCACCAGGCGTGCCGCGCTCTCAGTAAGCAGCAAGCCGCCGGCCCCACCCCACAACCAGGCCCAGGGCTGAGTCATGATACCCAGCGTTTCCAGCAAAAACACGACCCCGGCCCATAGGATGATGCCGCCCCAGGTGAACTGCCCCAGCCGGTCAGTCGGTCCCAGGTCGGCCCAGAATTCGGCTTTTTCCTCGCCCTTTTCAGCTTCCTTTTCCTGGGCCTTTTCTTCGAACTCAGTTTCTTTTTCTGTCTCTTTTTCTTTTTTCTCACCTTCTTTTTCGCCAAAATCCCCGAAATTAGCAAACGGATCATCTTGGGACTTGGGTTTGCGCTTGGGTTTCTGGTAGCCATAGTCTTCTGGTTCGGGTATCTCACGCGCTTCATCCTCCGGCACGATGCGCGATGCCCCACCTACCCCGGTCGGCACCGGCTCGGCACGCGGACTCACCTGCGACACTGCGGGACCCGCCCCAATCGACTGCTGCAAGCCAGGGGCATCCAGCGACATCGACGGCGTGCCAATGGCGTCATTCAGCGCATCGTACACCTCACTCACCGAGCCGTAGCGCTGCGCCGGGTCTTTGGCCATACAGCGCAGAATCACCTCCTCGACAGCACGACTGATGCGGGGGTTGATGCTGCTAGGCGGTTCGGGCTGAAGGTGCAGGTGCTCGTAAACGATACGCACAGCGGCGGTCGTGCCGGTCGTTCCCTCGCTGTCGCCTGTGAACGGTAGTTGGCCGGTATACATCTGGAACAACATCACGCCCAGCGCGTAGATATCCGTCGCCGCCGTCACTTCGCCCACCAGAATTTGCTCCGGCGACATGTAGTGCGGCGTGCCGACCGTGGTGTCTACTGTGAGCGTGCTGGCGTCGCTCAGGATGCGCGCAATGCCAAAGTCCATCACGTACAGGTTGTTGCTCTCGTCGAGCAAAATGTTGGCGGGCTTCAGATCGCGGTGAACCACGCCTTCCCGGTGCGCAAAATGCAGTGCGGCTGCCAGCGGAGTCAGGTAGTGCAACGACTCCATCGGCGTCAGGGGCGCAGTACGCCGCCTCAGCATCTGCTGAAACGTCTGCCCCGCAATATAGTCGGTCAGGATAAAGACCGTGTCGCCGATTTCCACGATGTCATAATAGCGCACGATATTCGGGTGCTGGAGCCGTTCGAGCACCTTCGCCTCGCGCTGGAACCGCTGCAGGAACGCCGGTTCCTGGGCAATATCGCTGCGCAGCACCTTCGCCGCCAAGTCAACCCGCCGGTGCAAATCGTGTACGCGAAAGACGCGCGCAAATGTCCCTTCGCCCAGCAGCGCATCGAAGCGATAGCGGTTACCCAGTGTCTGACCGATCAGGTCACGCGACGACGCTGGCTGTGGGGGGGGTGTTTCGGGTTGTCCGGCTGCGTCCATCGACTCTGGGTCGTATTCTGGTTCTATCTCCGGCTGCTGCCGGGGTTCGTGTGCCATACGTGCTTGCCCCCTCTTGTGCAAGGTGTAAACTGTACTCAGGACATGGTGTCGACGCTGGTCGGTTGAGATGCGGATAAATTCCGTGTGGAAAAGAAATAAGCACCATGACGCTCATATCCATTATGACCATAAATCGATTTGTGGCCAAACGCGAGAGGAACCATCTATGCCAACGCGCACGCTGACGCTGCTGCTCGCCGATCTGGTAGGATCAAGCGCCCACGTCACCGCCATCCCGCAGGAAGAAGCCGTGGATTTCTTGCAGGACGCCCTGCTGCCCATCCAACAGGCGATCGAAACCCATGCCGGCACCGTAATCAAGTTCATGGGCGACGGCTACCTGGCCAGCTTCGAGAGCGTGTGCCACGCGCTGCGCGCAGCTGAACGTATCCGGCAAGATTTCCTGCGCCAGCAAAACACCCCCACCGGGATCACGCTGGACGGCGTGCGCGTCGTCGTCAACACCGCCGACGTTACTATCGAAGACGGGGATGTATTGGGGGATGGTGTAGTGCTGCTCTCGCGACTGGAAAAAACTGTGCCCACTAACCAGGTCTACGTCACGCGCGTCGTGCGTGATATCGCCGATGAAGCCGAATTTGCCTTCGACCCTATCGGCGAACTGCAACCGCGCGGCTGGCCCGAACCGGTCATGATCTACCAGCTTACTTCCGTCGAAGCCAGCTATCTGGACCCTGATGTATTCTTGATCATCACCGACCTGCACGGCCTGGTGCCCTACAGCGAAGAACTCTCGGCCAGCGGTATCCACCAGTGGCTGTTGGCCTGGGGCGACTTGCACCGCCAGGCAGTAGCGGGGTTGAATGGCCGGGTGCGGCAGTTTATCGCGGACATGGCGCTGCTTACGTGCTCCTCAGCGGACGACGCGGTCCACACCATCCTGAACCTGCAAGCCCTGGCCGCGCTGCACAACCAGACCCGGCTGGACCTGCCACCGCTGCACTTCAAGACTGTGCTTGCTACCGGCGACTTGATCCTGTCCCCGACAGGCGTTGTCGGCCCGCTCGTCAATCGGACCTTCGACCTGCTGAATATCACACCGCGCAGCGCGGTCGTGCTCGAGCCTGGCGTATACGAACTCCTCCACGCTTACCAGGACCGCTTTGAACTGGTTACATTGACGGCAGCCGATGGCAGCGCCACGCGAAACGCTTACCAGTTGGTCCAGTAAACACACATGGCAGGTTCTAAGGCAAACGACAGGGACCACGACTGAACGCGATCCCTGGTTTGTTCCCTGATCATTACGACAATCCGTTGTCGTCTTACGGGTTCACCACAACCGTGATGTAGCGGTTATCCTCAACATTGTCCAGACGAATCACCCGCAGGTTATAGGTGGTTGTTGTGGCCGGGCATTCCTCGCGGGAACCCTGCCCAACAACGCCCTCACCCTGGTAGTAGACTTCCTGGATGCCCTCTACGCGCCAGAACAACGTCACGCAATCGCCAGCCGTGATCTCAGTCGTGCTGGCCCAGAATTCGATGATCACCTGCGGAATCGGTGTGTTGGTGGGCGTGGGAGTCGCCGTCGGCGGCGCAGGGATGATGGCCGCATTAATGATCGGCACCCCATCCAGGTTGATGTTGACTTGCAGCAGGTAGGTGGCCACCCAGCCCGTCTGGTTGTTGGGCGTATTGACCTGCACCCAACCGTTGTCTGCGCGGCGCGCGATGATGTCCACCGGCGTGTCACGCGGAATCACGGTCACGACCTGCGCGCCCAAGCCCGGACTGGATCGCACATTGAGTTGATACGTATCGACGGTGGCATCTGGTTCCGGGCCAAAACCAGGACGTGGCGTGGCATCCTGCACCGGAACACCCGGTTCCGCGACCATACTGCCATCGCCGCCCGGCCCGCGCTCGTCAGCGACGTCGTTGGTCAACTGCCGCACCAGCAGGTCATCCACTGTCAGCGAGTACAGGTCCCATTGGCCGTTGACGTTGGACGAGTAGACGATGTACTCGCCGCCTGGCTGCCAGCGCGGTTCGCGGTCTTCGGCCAGGTTATTGGTCAACTGGCGCACGTTAGTCCCATCCGCGTTCATCTGGTACAGCTCGAAATCTCCGTCCCGGTCCGAGACAAACGCAATCGACAACCCGTCCGGTGACCAGACCGGCTCGATATCGCTGCCGGGGTTATTGGTCAACTGGCTGACGAGGCCCGTATCGGGATTCAGTACATAGATCTCGTAATTCCCCGAACGGTCCGAGGTGAACACGATCTCGCCCGGACCGTCGGCCTGTGCCAGCGCCGCGATGCCGCTGCCCACAAACATCACACCAGCTACCAGGGCCATCACGATCAGTGGCGCTACCAATCTTGGAATCTTCATTCTGATTTCCTCCATAAATGCCTGGTTTCGACGTATACTACCATTGTAATCAAATAGAGCCTGATGAGATAGCAACCATGACCAAACGCTTAGCCTGTTTGTACCTGACGGTTACACTACTCCTCGTTGGCCTTGTACACCCCTCGCTCCAGGGCGTCAAGGCGCAATCGTCCACCGCCGACCGCCTCGGCCACGTAAACCAGTGGTTTTACTACCTGGATGTCAACCTCGAATCCGACGTTCTCGACCGGGTCATAGCATCGAATTACGACCTGGTCGTGATTGACCCTATCGTGACTGAAGCCAACAACGAAGACTACGACATCGCCGCCACCGTGCGCGCGATACAAGATTCCGGTAACGGCGAGGGGCAGCCCAAGCTGGTGCTGGCCTATATCGATATCGGCGAGGCCGAAAGCTACCGCACTTACTGGCAGCCAGACTGGTCAGTCGGGAACCCGGTGTGGATAGTGGGCGAAGACCCGGACGGCTGGGCCGAAAACTACCCGGTCGCGTTCTGGTACGACGAATGGCACGCCATCTGGTTCGACGGGCCAGACGCGCTGCTGCAGGTCATTCTGGACGCAGGATTTGACGGCATCTACCTGGACTGGATCGAAGCCTACAGCGACGAAAACGTGTTCGCTGTGGCCGCAGCGGAGGGCCTGGACCCGGTGCAGGAAATGATCTGGTTCGTGGAGGACATCAGCGCTTTTGTCAAAGACCGGGACCCCGACCATATCGTCATTGCCCAAAACGCAGCCGAACTGGTCGAGTATGACGACTATGTGAACGTGATCGACGCGCTGGCGCAGGAACAAACGTGGTTTGACGGCGGGGGTGATGGCGACAACCCGCCCGGTGATTGTCCACTGCCCGCCACCGACGCCGACATCGACACACCCGCTTACTACGAGTCGTTGTCTCCGCCCTGCCGCGAGCTGTACGAAAACTACCCGGACAGCACACTGCACGTCAGCAGCGAGGAATACCTGTACTACCTGGAACTCGCGCGTGACAAGGGCTTGTTCATCCTGACCGTGGACTATGCGTTAGAGCCGGACAATGTCGCCTTTGTCTACGAACAGTCCCGCGCACGGGGATTTGTGCCTTTCGCCAGCAACCGCGCGCTGGACCGCTTCATACCGCCCTACCCTTGATCCGGCCCGAATAATCAGGGGGCGAACACAAACACGGCCATGATATCGTTGACGTTGGTGTTGGTCGGGCCAGTGACGAGCAGGTCGCCGGTCCGCTCCAAATACGGATAGGCGTCGTTGTTGGCCAGTGCCTTCACTGCCGACAGGCCAAGTGCTGCGCCGCGCTCGACCGTTGTGCCATCCACCAATCCACCCGCTGCATCGGTGGGTCCATCGGTGCCGTCGGTGGCCAGACTCGCGATCAGCACACGGTCCAGTCCCTGAATCGTTATCGCCGCCGCCAGTGCCAGCTCCTGGTTGCGCCCGCCGGTGCCGTCCCCACGCACGGTAACCGTTGTCTCGCCGCCCAGCACCAGGCACGCCGGAGGTTCCACCGGACGCCCGTGTGTCATGATTTCTTTGGCCAGACCAACCAGCACCTGCGCCACTTCGCGGGCCTCGCCTTCGATGAAAGTCGACAGCAGCAGTGTGTTCATGCCCAGCTTCCCCGCCCGGCGAACCGCCGCTTCTGCTCCCCGCGCATTGTCGGCCACGATCACGTTGTACACCTCAGCCAGTTCATCGTCGCCAGGCTTGGGGGTCTCGGCTACCCCGTTTGACATCCCCAGCATCAAATGCTTCCAGATCGCGTCCGGCACGGTATCCGCCACCCCGTACCGCTCGATCACAGCCTGGGCGTGAGCATAGGTGGTCGTATCGGGCACGGTCGGCCCCGACGCGATCACGTCCAGCGGGCTGCCCACCACGTCCGACAGGATCAGCGCGACCACCGTCGCAGGATAAGCCAACCGCGCAAGCTGCCCGCCCTTCACCTGTGAGAGGTGTTTGCGCACGGCGTTGATGGCCTGGATTGGCGCGCCCGACCGCAGCAGCGCCTGCGTCAGCGTCTGGATATCGGCCAGCGTCACTCCTTCCACCGGCAGCGTCATCAATGCCGACCCGCCGCCGCTGATCAACGCCAGCACCAGGTCATCAACGGTGGTATCATGCAGCAGATCGAGCATGGCACGGGTACCCTCCACGCTGTTTTCATCAGGAATAGGATGTCCGGCCTCCTGCACGGTGATGATGTCCGTCGGTTCGGTATAGCCATACTTGACGTTGATCGCGCCCGCCACAATGCGCTCGCCTAGAATGGTCTCGACTGCCGCCGCCATCGACGCTCCGGCTTTTCCGCCACCGACCACCAACACCCGTCGATAGCGGTTGAGGTCATACGCACGACCGTCGATCCACAGTGTATCGTCGCTGCGGACCATCAGGCGGCGAATCGCCTGCGCCGGCTCCACCGCGTCCAGCGCCGCCCCCAACACCGCCAACGCCTGTTTGCGCCGCGTATTCATTTCATCTGCCGCCTTGTTCTCTGGCCGCACAAACCACTCCGTCATTTCCCTGTCTCCCTGCCGAATCTGATGTATAGTTATCGTAGTGAATCAACCTCCCCGTGGCAACTGGAACCGCGTTGCCAGGAGGAGTGCTCTATCCTAAATCTGGACATCAACCGGGTCGGGCGCACCGATCCCTCCTCACACAATAGCCAACAGAGAGAAAGGACGCTACATAATGTCCCGTTATGGCCTTGCACTGCCCGCCCTCGCCCTGCTGATCATCGGCGCGGTACTGGTGCTGCATCCCCTGAGGTCGAGCGCCCAGGGCGACCTGCCTCCCGCACAGACAGGCCGCATTGCATTCGTCTCCACCCGTGACGGCAATCCTGAATTGTACGTTATGGCCGCCGACGGCTCGAACCCGGTCCGCCTGACAGATGGGCCGCTGGCAGACAACCAGGCCGCCTGGTCACCGGATGGCACCCAACTGGTGTACGTCACCGAGATCGCACCCGGCCAGTCGGACCTGGCCATCGTTGACATTTCAACCGGAACCACCACTCCCCTCACCGCGCTGGGTGCACAAGTCGTGCATCCCGCCTGGTCACCGGATGGGGCGCGCATCGCGTTCGCATCCGACGCCAGCGGCGACATGGAAATTTACACCATCAACACTGATGGTACCGGCTTGACGAACCTGACGGAAAATCCCGCTACTGACGAATCGCCGACGTGGGCCCCGGACAGCGGACGCCTTGCGTTCCAGTCGGACCGCGACGGCGACACCGAGCTGTACGTCATGGCCGCCGACGGCACGAACCCTGCCCGCCTGACAACATCTCCCGGCGCGGACCGCAACCCGGTTTGGTCGCCAGACGGGATGCGGATCGCTTTCCTGAGCGAACGCAACAACAACAGCGACATATTTGTAGTCGACCACAACGGCACCAACCTGGTCCAGCTATCGTCCACGCGCTACGATGACCGGAACCCGGCCTGGTCTCCGGACGGGGTACTGATCGCCTACGTGGAAGGCATCCAGCCCGACGTTTCGGAACTGGTGACGATCAACGCTGACGGGTTCGACCGGATTCAACGCACCCTGCTGACTGCGCAAATTACGCAACCGGATTGGTCACTGGATGGCGCATGGATCGCGCTGGCCGCCGATCAGGACGGGTCTTCCGATCTGCTGGTGCTGCAAGTAGCCACCAATAGCCTACTGCCTCTGACAGCCATGCCCGGTGTCGAGAATACCGCCCCGCTGTGGAGCGCCGGGGATACCAGCCAGGCTGTGCTGCCACCGCCTGCCGCCGCCACGCCTTCAGGTGCATCTGGTGAAACCGGCCAGGAAGGTGCCGGGCTGCCAGCCATCCCCACCGCGACGATGGGTATTCCAACCGCCACCCAATCGCTGCCCACGCCAGAACCGCCTACCGCCACCCCCCAGGCACCACCGACACTCCCACCACCGACACGTCCACCTCCAACCCTGGAACCACCCACATCAGAACCGCCTACGAATACTCCGCAAGCCGTTATCGCCCAACCCGATTTACTGTTGATCTACGATGGCGCGCTGCCCTACTTCGAACTGGTCAATACTTCCGGCACGGAACTGGACCTGACCGGCCTGGTGTTCGAGGGCAACGGCATTCGCGTCGAAAGCAGCATTTGGGAGCGCTCCGGAGCGCTAACCAGCAGCCTGAGCAGCTTCGCGCGCGACGACTGTTTGGGATTGTGGGGCATCAACATTGGCTTCCAGCCGCCCCCGGCAGAGTGTGTGACCCGGCATAGCTGGTGGTCGAGCAACAACGTGCTGTTCTGGACCTCTGGCACATTCACGGTGTACTACAACGGGCGTGCGGTGGCCGTATGCGAAACAGAAGCAGGTCGCTGCCTGGTTTCGTTCGCCGCTACCATAAGCGACCCACCCCCAGCAGCGCCGCCTCCCCAGGCTCCGGCACCAGCCACCACCGGCAACAACGATGTCCTGCTGGTCTACGACGCCGGGCTGCCGTCGTTTTTCCTGGTCAATACCGCTGGGCGCGCGATCAACCTCGCTCCGCTTAGTTTTGAGGGCAACAACAAACGAATCACGCCCGCCATCTGGACTCAGGGGGGTATGTCCGGCAGCCTAACCGATTTTCCGGCTGACGGCTGCGTGGGGCTGTGGGGATTGGGGATTCCCGTCCAACCCAGACCGCCTGAATGTGGTTTCCGGCATGGGTGGTGGGAAAGCGACAATGTCGTGTTCTGGACAGCGGGTACCTTCGCTGTGACGTATGGCGGTACCCCGCTGGTCACGTGCGACAGCAATGCCGCCCGTTGTGGATTCGACCTGCCCTAGCACAATCCGCTACGTCAGACACACTTCCCAGGGACGAAGACAGCGACAAAGAAATGGGTGCGAACATCCACACCCATTTTCTGTATGTATTCGGCTGACAGCCAGAACTGGGCAATTCCACCTAACCCGCATCCTCGTCGAACCACTGCGGCAGTTGAATCGTCACTATCGTACCACGCCCGGACACAGCCTCCAACATCACCTGTCCACCATGTGCTTCGATTACACCTTTGACCAGTGTCAAACCGATCCCGATGCCCTGCTGTTCGTGTTTTTGGCGGTTAACCTGATAGTAGGGCTGGAACACCTGCTCCCATTCCTTTGCCGCGATCCCCGGGCCGGAATCACTCACGGTTACCCAGGCGATGCCGTCTTCCGCCCATTCCCCAACCACCACGTCGTCTCCCGCGCGTGAAAACGCTATCGCGTTTAGCAGTACCTCGGCGATCACGTGCTGCAAAGCAATCACATCCCCCCCGATCAACACGCCGGGCGCAGCAACGTGTGAGACAATGTCAACTTGTTCGCGGTGCAGGCTGTACTGCCGGGCACGTGAAATCGCCCCCTGGATCGCATCGTGCAGCAACCCCGGCTGGCCGAACCGCTCGATGGCGCTCGCCAGCGCTCCCGATTCCAGTTGAACATACAAGACCATCTGCTCAATCAGGCGCGTCAGGCGCATACTGCCTGAGCGCATCGTCTCCAGCAACCCCTGCACCTGGCCTGGATCCATGGTTTCAATCTCGCGCGCCAGAATTTCGGTGATCATGTTGATTGACACCAGCGGCGTGCGCAGTTCGTGCGCGATCATCAGCGTCAGGTCGCGCTTGGCCATGTCTAGCGCGTGCTGCTGGACGTAAATATGCTCCAACATCTGCTGTTGACGCTTAAGCCGAGCATCAATGATCATCAGCAAGCGCTCCTGATCCAGCGGTTTGACCAGGTAATCGTCCGCGCCTAGCGCATACCCTGCGCGCAGATCATCAATCTGATCGCGCGCGGTCAAAAACAAAAACGGAATGCTCATCCACCGATCCTGCTCGCGCACTGCCCGAAACAGCTCAAACCCATCCATGCGCGGCATCATGATATCGCTGATGATCAGGTCCGGCAGCGGGTCCATGTCCTCCAGCAGTTGCAGGGCCTGTTCCCCGTCGAAAGCCAGCAGCGTCGCATACCCTTCCACCTGCAACAACCGGTCCACGCTGCGCACCAGGGCTTCATTGTCATCAACAAACAAAATTGTCGGCATTCGTTGGTTTCCGCGCTCCATACCTCGTTCCATGTGAAAAAACACCTTTATGCATAACCCCTACTTAATTCTAGCATACGGCAAATAAATTAAAATGGCGTAAAAAACACATAATCTTCACGACAACAATCCATGATTAATAGTACACCACAACCATTTGTCGTTATGATAATTTTTGTGATACACTGCATTCGAGTTTTGGAATGGACCCCAAAGGAAATACCCCATGAAGCTTGTCATGGCCGTCATCCAAGATCAGGATGCGGATCGCACCATCAAGGCACTCAATGAGGCCGGCCATCGTGTAACGCGCGTGGCCAGCACGGGCGGCTTTTTTCGAATCGGGAACACAACTCTGCTCAGCGGTGTCGAAGACGAGCGTGTCGCCTCGGTACTCAACATCCTCAAGACTACCTGCGAACGGCGCACCCGGTTGATGCCAACCGGTCCAAACATGGTCGATTCCGCCGCGATGTTGGGCGCGCTGGTCGAAGTAGAAGTCGGTGGCGCCACCGTCTTCGTGCTCGATGTAGAGCACTTCGAGCAGGCATAGGTAATGTACTGATGACGACCAAGCTGATCCTGACCATACTCAAGGGCACTGATTGCGAAGCCCTGATCCAGCACCTGACCGATGCAGGCTTCGAAGCGACCCACTTCAGCAGCATTGGCGCATTCTTCCGCCGAAAGAGTAGCACACTGCTGATCGGCGTGCCTGCGGACGAGGTCGAGACCGCGCTGGCGATCATCCGCCAACACTGCCCCACCCCACCCGATGCCGACGAACACAACGCCACTATCTTTGTCCTTAGCGCCGGGCAACTGACGTCGATCTGATGCCGCCCCCACAACAAAACCCGGCGTACACGTAGGACACCGGGCAGTCAGGCGGCAAACGGCGCTTGTCCTGGACAAATATCAGGGTTGATATTCACGCGGGGCCCACAGCAGTACGCTGGTATCTTCTTCCTCAACCAGCCAACGCTGGAACCAATCCTTGGCCAGCTTGTTATCGTACCCGCTGCCCTCTTTGTGTTCGACAAAGCGCGTGCGGTCCGGGCAGGAAAACGCCTCATATGAAGGGCGCATCCGGTCGAAGAAAGCCCGCGCGATCTGCTGGGTTGAGCTGTGATGGTGGGGATAAGCATACAACGCCGGGCGCGGCGCGATCAAGCGCGCGACATCACTGATGTCCGCATATTGCAGTAGCCCTGGCACTACGTCCACCGCCCCCTCCGTGACACGCAGCGCATCCATCCCCCCGCCCAGATAATTCTGCACCACCACCGCGCGCACCCGCTCATCGAGCGCCGCCGTATACAGGGCCAGGCCGCCGCCGAGTCCCAGCCCGGTCGCGCCCAGACATGCGCTGTCCACATCGTCGCGCGTCTGGAGGTAATCCAGCGCCAGAAGCCCGTCTTCCAGCGTGATCCCCAACCACGTTTTGCCCATCAACCGTGCTACGTTGTCCAGCCCGATATGGTCAACCGCGCCCAGCGCACCAAAGCCCCGCTGCTCCAGCGTGATGGTGATGTACCCGGCCTGAGCCAGCGCCAGTGCATTCGCGTTCTGAGGACCATTATCGACACCCCCGGTCTGTTCGATAGTACCCTCACCGGGATACACCAGCAGTGCAGGCAGCGGCGGTTCCATATCGCCAGGCACATTTAGAAAACCAGGTATCTGCAACCCGTCCGCCGCCGTCAGCACCATACGATACTGGTGCACACCGTCCAGCAAACAGCTAGCGCCAAGGTCTACTTTCACCTGCTCTGCCGGTTGGTATTCTTCGGTCAACCCCAGCAACTCGCGGATTTTGCCGCGCACTTCGCCGCGCCACCACCGCCAGTCGTCACCGCGTTGGTTGCGATACAACAACGCAGGCTCGATACTGTTGATTTCGGTCAACAGCTTGCCCAACGGTTCATCAGCCTGTGGAATCATACGCACATCATCTTGCACCGATCGCGTCACGGGCTGCTCGGATGCAGTCAGGCTGCGCATAGCGCCCGCCACCGACCGCACTACGCGCCCCACCGGGCTAGGCCGCTGCCGGTCCTCGGCGACGCGCGCGACCATGTCCTTAAGC
>JAADYV010000591.1 GCA_010092855.1 Chloroflexota bacterium
GATATGAACTACGGCTTCGACCCATTCTATCTCGATGCGGGTTGGCAGGAACTGGACGGCGAGACGGCGCTAAAGTATGCGCGCAGCCGGCACGGGTCGGATGACATTGACCGCGCCACCCGCCAGCAGCAGGTCATCTTCGCCATCCGTGACAAAGTGCTCAGCTATGACATGATTCCTACCCTGGTTGCGCAGGCCCCGGTGTTGTGGAACGAGTTAAACGATAATGTTGACACTGGCCTGAACCTGGACCAGGTCATCGAACTGGCGTGGTATGGGCAGTCGATGCCGCTGGACAACATCAACACGGGGGTTCTGGGTTGGGAATACGTTTATGAACGATTCTATGATAGCCAATACATCCTGGTGCCGGACCGGGAGAAATTGCCGATATTGATGACCGAAGTGTTTGGGCCGAACTATAATCAATAAGCACGTGGCATTTCCCAAACGGGAAGTAATAATCTATGGCGTAGGGGCAGCTTGCCCCTGCTTTTTGTGTTATCTGTGTCATCTGCATTTCACACGTTCAACAGGAGTACAGCCGTTTCATGTCCGCTCTTGAACACATCATCGACGTCCTGCACACCCAACGCCGTGATCTTCAAGCTCCGTATCATGTGCCGGGCTTGTGGGTCGATCCGTACACTACTGAACCGCAGGCACACACCGTCAACCCTTACGACTTTTATGCCGAAAAACTCCAGACTATCCTGGACGGCAAACCACAGCCTATCATTCAGGGATCGGGCGGTGGCAGTTGGACGCAACATGCCATCATCTACAACCTGTTCCCGCGCGTGACCGCCGCCTACGATCACGCCCATGATGACAATCTGTCGCTTGAACCCTCGGCAGACGGCTGGCGCGAAACTGGGACCCTGCTGAAGGCGATTGCGCTGCTGCCCTATATTCACAGCCTGGGCGTCAACACCGTGCACCTGCTGCCGATTACGTCGGTGGGGCAGGATGGCAAGAAAGGCACCCTCGGCTCGCCTTATGGCATCCGCAATGCTTACGTCCTCGACCACAACCTGGCCGAACCCGCGCTCGGCCTGGATGTTGACACGCTGTTTGCGGGTTTCGTCGAAGCGGCACACCGGCTGGGGCTGCGCGTGGTGATGGAGTTTGTGCTGCGCACGGCGTCCAAAGATGCCGACTGGATCGGCGAACACCCGGAATGGTTCTACTGGATTCGGGAAGATGTGCTGGATCGCGAACCGGGCAGCGACGATCCGGAAGCGTATGGAAATCCGATCTTCCCACCGGATGATTTGTATCGCGTGAAGGAGTTCGTCGAGCGGGGCGAGTTCTCCGAGCTGCCATTGCCACCCGACAGCTACCGGGAGCTGTTCACGATTCCCCCGCGTCCAGACCAGGTGCACCTGATGGACGGACGCTGGGTCGGCGTGTTGGACGATGGCACCCGCGTGCGGATTCCGGGCGCGTTTTCCGACTGGCCGCCCGACGACAACCAACCGCCCTGGACCGACGTCACTTACCTGCGCATGTACGATCACCCGGAGTTTAACTTCATCGCCTACAGCACCATCCGCATGTACGATGAACGGCTGGCCCAGCCCGAAAACATCGTCCGTGACCTGTGGGATGCGATTGAAGGCGTGATCCCCCATTACCAGGAACAGTTTGGCATCGACGGCGTGATGATCGACATGGGACATGCACTGCCGATGGCGCTAAAACAGCGCATTGTCTCGCGGGCGCGCACCATAAACTCAGATTTCGCGTTTTGGGACGAGAACTTCAACATCGGGCAGCAAAGCGTAGACGAAGGCTACAACGCCGTGATGGGCTACATGGTCTTTGATATGTCCGACCCAGGGAAGTTCCGCGATTTTCTAGGCCGCCTGTCCCGCGAACAGATGCCGTTGCCTTTCTTCGCCACGCCAGAGAACCACAACACCCCGCGCGCTGCGGACCATCCCCATGCGCTGGAATATGTGCATTATGCCTTGGCGGTCAGCATGGTCGTGCCAGGGATTCCGTTCATTCACAGCGGCTTCGAGTTGATGGAGACCAAGCCGATCAACACCGGTCTTGGCTTTACGGACGAGATGATCGAGGCGAATCCGAGCGAAACGCTGCCGCTGTTCAGCGAGTGGGCGTTCGACTGGACCCGACCCCATAACCTGACCGGCTCGGTGCGGTATGCGCTTGAAATTCGCCAGAGGTACGCGGACCTGCTGGCCAATCCCGATCCCGGTACGTTCATTGTCGGCTACAGTGATAACCCACACTTTATCGTAGTGGTACGGCAGGATGAGGAAAACACCGTGGTTGTTGTCGCCAGTTCCAACATGGCCACGACCGAAACAGGCAAAGCGTTCCTACCCGTGTGTGAATGTGATCTCGCGCCGGTTTGGGGTACAGATGTGGCGCACACGGGGTTTGGCGCGATCCACATTGAAGCCAGCCTAGGTAATGGGCATGTGCTTATTCTAGAAGGCGAGGCCAACTTCCCGCGCTTGATGCCTCAGTAATGACCTACAGCATCAGCAGGATCACGGTGATAATAATCGCGACCAGTACTATGATGCCCGCGATAATCACCGCCAGCGGAATCTCCCGTGCAGCGTCGGGAAGCGCCAATCCGGAAACGTCGTCGTCAAAGGCAGGCAGATCGGCCCGGCTTTGCTCAAAGCGCACGATCTCCGAGCGGCGCTTGCGCACTTCTTCGGCAGCCTTCCGGTTCAGCGAGACGGTTTCGTACAGACTGGTCGCTTCCTGGCGCTCAATATCACCCAACATTTCCCGCGCAGACGCATAGCGATCTGCCGGTTTTTTGTTTAGGGCCTTGAGTATCACGCGCTCAATACGCGGGTCGAGATTGACGTTGAGTTCGCTCGGAGGGCGGGGCGGTTGGCTCAGGTGCTGGTTAATGGTAGCAGTCCGGTTCCCAGCGTCGAACGGCACTTCACCGGTCGCCATCTCGTACAGCAGGATACCAAGCTGGTAGATGTCGACCGGAATATCAAGCGTACCCTGGGTGGCCTGTTCCGGAGCCAGGTACGCGGGGTTATCGCCAGCTTGCGCTTGCATGAACTGGCTCAGACATGGCACCCGGAAATCAGTCAGCACCGGGCGCAAATTGGCATCCAGCAGCACGTTGTCGGGTTTGATGTTGCCGTGCATCACTTGTTGTTCATGCGAATAGGCGATAGCGCTGGCGATCTGGTTAAAAATGCGCAGCAGGTCTTCGCGCGCCACCCCGGTGGGATGCGCCGATATCAGGTCGCGCAGGCTGCTGCCTTCGATAAACTCCATCACCTGGTAGTACAACCCGCCGCTGAGGTCAAACTCGTGCATCCGGATGATGTTGGGGTGTTTGAGATTGACAATGGCCTGGGCTTCTTGCCGGAAACGCGCGATTATCGCGTCGTTTTGCGGGATATTGGGATTTAGCACCTTCAGGGCAATGTCCTGTTTGAAGTCCGGGTGCCGGGCGCGATACACCTCGGCGTTTTGTCGGCTCCCTACCAAGCTTTCGACACGATTTCGGCCCAGCATTGACCCTGGGCGCAGCATTCGTTTTTCACTCATAGACTGTCCCTGCTCCTGATGCCAGGGGGAGGGATTCTCCCCCCAGCGGAAAGATTCAAACGACCTGTGGCTACGCCAGGCAGGACTTGATCAGCACCAGCACGTCCTGGTAGATTTCGTCAATCGAGCGGTTGGCGTCTACTTCCTTGACCAGCCCGGCTTGCCCGCGATAGTGGGGCATAACACTGGCCTCAATCTCGGCGTGATCGCGCAGGCGCTTCTCGATCACTTCCGGGTTGTCGTCGGCGCGCCCTTCCTGGCGTCCGAGCAAGCGCGCGCGAGAGATTTCAATCGGCAGCGTGAAGTCGATCACCATACACAGCTTGTGCCCTTGTTCAGCCAGCAGGTCGTCCAACGCTTCGGCCTGAGCGCCTGTGCGCGGGAAGCCGTCAAAGATTGCGCCGCCTTGCGCATCCGGTTCCTGCAGCCGCTCGCGCACCATGCCAATCGTGATCTCATCCGGCACCAGTTCGCCGCGCGACATATACTTTTGTGCTTCCTGGCCCAACGCGGTACCTTCGCCCAGGTGTTTGCGGAACAATTCGCCGGTCGAAATCTGCGCCAGGTCCAGTTCTTCAACCACTTTTTTGGCCTGGGTGCCCTTGCCACAACCAGGTGGTCCAAAAAACATTATGAATGCAGCAGACATGCTCTATTTTCCCTTTCCTATGAGGTGTTACGCACCCCGCGAATTGTACCAGGACGCTTCCCTAAAGCAAGCAGGTTTGCCTACAGCAAGCGTGGCTGCTGGTCGTCATCCTGCTTGTTGGGGTCATAGGTCACCTTGAGCTTGCGCTTGGCCTTGTATTCCTTCAGGACATGCTCCGCCCAGGCCACAAGATACTTCACGCTGGTACGCCACGCCGTTTCCTGGTCGCCTAATTCCAGTTCGTGACGTTTGGCGTACACCATCTTGAAAACAGCTTCCTCGCCCAGTTCGGCAAACAGCAGTGGTACAAACAGACGATAGTTGCTGGTGATGGTGGACAGGAACGATTCCGGGCAGCCGAGCTCTAGCAAAGTCTCTTCCAGTTTGGCCTGATTATAGGGATCGGGTCGTCGGGTCATCGTACACGTCTCCGCTCATTTTCCATGTGCTTAAGTGTACGCTACCTCGCCCGAATCAAAAAGCCCCCGCGTTGTGCAGAGGCTTGGTGGGTGGTGGCGACGGTGTGATTTGAACACACGACCAAGGGCTTATGAGTCCCCTGCTCTGCCGCTGAGCTACGTCGCCAGATGGGGAGTATTATACCAAGCTGTTCCCTCGCGTCAATCCTTTTTTGCGCGGTAACAACAGTCGGCAGTGGTTTGCAGCGCCTCAGCGGATGACTTCCCAGGCCAGGTGTTGTAGTTCGGGCGCGATCAGCTTTTCCCAGGCCAGTTGCACGGCGGCAGGCGATCCCGGCGTGGAGATGACCACGGTGTTGCGATAGACGCCCGCTGTCGCCCGCGAAAGCATCGCGGCAGCGCCAACCTGCTCGTAGCTCAACATGCGGAATAGCTCGCCAAAGCCGGGCAGCGTTTTTTCCAGCTTGCGGCTCAGCGCGTCATACGTCCGGTCGCGCGGGGAAATGCCGGTGCCGCCGTTGAACAGGACAATGCGCGCCTCGCCCGTCGCCAGCTCATCCAGCACTGCTGCTACCTGTTCAGCCTCGTCTTTGATCAGCCGGTAATCGACTATACGGTGCCCGGCAGCAGTGATTTGCTCGCGCAGGTAAGTGGCGTTCTGGTCGGTATCGGGGGTGCGGCTGTCGCTTACGGTCACCAGCGCTATCGCCACCGGACCCTGTTGGGCGGCGGCGGCTTTGTGTTCGCGGCTGCTCATATGTCATTCCTTATTTCAGATCGTGCTGCGATGGTAACAAAAACGGCGCAGTATTCCTAACCTGCTTCCGAAGAGCAACAGCAATCCCCCTTGCCGCCATATGCACGGCACACAGCGGAAAGGGGGCAAGCTATTGGTGTTATGATGTATACCCGGTGAAACCCAGTTACACTGGAGCATACGCCGGGAATGGCATCGGCTAGGTGGTGCGCAGATAGCGGTCAACTTCCCACGCGGTCACGTGGATGCGATAGTCGTCCCATTCTTCGCGCTTGGCACGGTCATAGGCATCGTAGATGTGTTCGCCCAGCGCTGCCCGTAAGATGTCATCACTGGCCAGTTCGTCCAGCGCCTCTTCCAGCGTACCGGGCAGCACATCCACGCCCTGCGCTTCGCGTTCGGACTGGGTCCAGTGGAATACATCATCGGAGACAGACGGCGGCGGTTCCAGGCCTTCTTCGATCCCGGCCAGCCCCGCTTCAAGCATCACGGCAAAGGCCAAGTAGGGGTTGCAGCTTGGATCGGGGAAGCGCAGTTCGGCGCGGGTGCTCTGTTCGCGGCCCGGCGAATAGCGCGGCACGCGAATCAGGGCCGAGCGGTTGCGCTGCGCCCAACACACGTATACCGGCGCTTCGTAACCGGGCGTGAGCCGTTTGTAGCTGTTGACGGTCGGCGCAACGACAGCCGATAGCGCGCGGGCATGACGGAGTTGACCGGCGATGAACTGCCGAGCCGTCAAGGAGAGCGCGAATTCCCCATCGGGGTCGAAGAACTTGCTCTCGCCTGAATCGATATCGACCAGGCTCTGGTGCACGTGCATCCCGCTGCCGTTCATGCCAAACATCGGCTTGGGCATGAAGGTTGCGAACAAGCCGTGCTTGGCGGCGATACCCTTGACCGTGTACTTGAAGGTCACCGCGTTGTCGGCGGAGTGCAGCGCATCGGCATAGCGGAAATCGATCTCATGCTGGCCGATGGCCACTTCGTGATGGCTCATCTCGACATGAATTCTCAGCGCCTGCAGCGCATTGACGATGTCGCTGCGCACGCGCTGGGCCTCGTCCCCCGGTGAAAAGTCAAAGTAACCGCCGACGTCATGGGGCACTGCCGCTGCCGGACCATCGCCGCCTTCACGGAACAGGAAGAATTCCAACTCTGGTCCGGTGTTGAACACATAGCCCAAATCTGCAGCATGAGCAATCGCACGCCGCAGGGCGTAGCGCGGGTCGCCTTCAAAAGGGCTGCCGTCTGGATTGTGCACGTCACAGATTACGCGCGCGCGCAGATCACTGCCATTCCCGGTCCAGGGCAGGATGCGGAACGTCACGGGGTCTGGCCGCAGGAACATATCCGACTCCTGAATACGGGCGAAACCCTGGATCGACGAGCCATCAAACCAGATGCCACGCTCCAGCGCTTCCTCCAAGCCGCTGGCAGGAATGGTCACGCTTTTAGTTGTCCCGAAAATGTCGGTGAATTGCAGGTCGATGAACTGCACGTCTTCTGCCTGCACGATCTCAACAATTTCACGGGCTTTGTCTGCCATGTTCTGTTTCCTCTCATGTGCTGAAGACTAGCGGTCTTCGCTTGATTGCAGCTTACATTCGGATATTTTATCCAAGAAACCAAAATGCCTGTACTCCCGTTCTAGGCGGTATGTCCAGGCATTGCGCTGCGCATTATGCAGTTTGCACAACGATTCGCGGATTTTTACACAATCTTTACATAGATTTTATTTTTGTTCGTCCCCAGACCGGTGCTCAAGATACGCAGCCACACGCTCGGCGCTGTTCAGCGAGATGCGATTGGCTTTCCGATCAATGCGTTTAACCAACCCGCTCAGCACCTCTTTGGGGCCCAGTTCGACAAAGGTGTCGATGCCGTGTTGAAGCATATGGCCCATCGATTCGGTCCAGCGCACGGGGGATGTCAACTGCGCGCCAAGTTCGTCCCGAATCGCGCCTACCCTGTCGAGCGGTGCCGCGCTGACGTTGCCGATGATGGGCACCACCGGGTCCTGTAACGGTGTCGCCGCCACGACCTCCCGGAATTCCTGTGTGATCGACTCCATGAGCGGGGAATGGGCTGCAATGCTAACCGCCAGGGGCACAACACGTTTCGCGCCCTGTTCGGTAGCCAGCGGCAGCGCGATATCCAACGCCGCCTGGTCGCCAGAGACCACGATCTGGCCCGGACAGTTGTCGTTGGCCACGACCAGCGGCTGACCGGCCTGCTGGCTAGCCTCGTCGCACAAGTTGCGCAGCACGTCCACGTCCAGGCCCAGAATCGCCGCCATCGCCCCAGGACGGCGCTCACCGGCTTCCTTCATCAATCGTCCACGTTCGCGCACCAACCGCACACCGTCAGCAAAGCTCAGTGCGCCCGCTGCCGTCAGCGCCGTGAACTCGCCCATACTGTGCCCGGCGACAAACGCGGAACGGACCTCGTTTCCCAGCGCATTCTGAATGATGCGCAACAGCGCCACGCCCATCACGTATAGTGCTGGTTGGGTGTTGATGGTGTCCGTCAGTTCCTCTTCCGGCCCATTGAAACACAATTCGCTTAACGAAAAACCCAGGATATCGTCCGCTTGGGCGAATGTCTCCTGGGCGGTAGGATAGGCTTGGACCAGGTCGGCACCCATACCAACCGTCTGTGATCCCTGGCCGGGAAACAAAAATGCTGTCTGTGTCCACATTGCGTCAAAATCCTCTCTACATGCAAAGAGCCGTGCGGATAACGGGCACGGCTCCTAGCGAAATCAACGTTACTGAAGACGGAGGTGTTTCGCCTAGCGGTTGAGCATAGACCTCAACACAGCCTATTCTTCTTCGTCCATGTTGATGACTTCACGACCATTGTACATGCCGCAGTTGGGGCAAACGTGATGCGCGGGCTTATACTCGCCGCAATCATCGCAGACCACCAGGTGACGCAGCGACAGGTGATCGTGAGAACGCCGCTTGTTGCGACGGGTTTTGGATACTTTTCGCTTTGGCAGCGGGCCCATAACAAATCTCCTTATACAGCGCCGTGTCACAGCCATGTGGCCGGACAACGCGCAGAATTATAAGCACCCGACCGGTCACTGTCAAGAGCGGCTAGGTAGTGTTGACATTTTCGCCTGCGAATGGCGAACACGTGAGTACAGATGTCAGCACGGCCTAGACGAGACCCAGGGAATGGGCAATACAAGTACACGCTGCCAGCAAACGGTCGACGCCACACCAGGTTTATTCGCTAGGAGGTGGCGGTTCTGCTGGGGCAGGCGGCGTTGACGGCGGCGGCGCTGCGCCATCGGCCATCGCTTCCACCATTTCTTGCGTGACCGCAGCGACATCGGCTTCAGCCTGTTCATAAACGGCCTGCATCCGCGCCCGGCTTGATTCGCGCTCTTCCATGATTTTGGCGATCCCGTTGCGCACCACCGTCAGGTTGCGAATCAACTGCCCTTCCAATTCCTTGAGCACTTCCATAACATACGTATCGGCTTCGCCGCGCACCACCTCGGCTTCGCGGCGAGCCTGTTCAATGATGTTGGCCGCCCGATTCTTGGCAGTCTGCACAATGGCGTCGCGCTCGACGAGTTCGGTGCTGCGTTCGCGGGCCAGGTCGACCACGCGCGCGGCTTCCTCGTTGGCTTGCGCCATCAACCGGTCGCGCTGGTTGATCAGGCGCGCCGCCTTTTCGATCTGTTCTGGCACCGAAATGCGCATCTGGTCGATAATTTCCAGCGCGCGTTCTTCATCAATCCACGTAAATTTGGTAAACGGAACGTGGCGACCCTCATCAATCAGGTCTTCCAACCGGTCCACCAGATGTTGGATATCCATAATAACCGCCTCACACAGTAATGTTGGCACCGCCGCGCCACTGCGGCTTAATCCCCCAGGCTCACCATAAAGGATGAGTTGGAGCCTTGTGCTTTTAGTTCCTCAAAACGCCGGTGGAGCGCTTCGATCACGGGTGGTGGAGCCATGCTAGAGACATCGCCCCCCAGCGAAGCAACTTCCCGAATCGTGCTAGAGCTAATGTGCAGATGTTCTTCGGCGGCGATAAAGTTGACAATTTCGATTTCGGGGGCCAGCCGTCGATTGGCCAGCGCCATCCGAAATTCCAGCTCGAAGTCCGAAAACACCCGCAGTCCGCGCACAATAGCATAGGCACCGACTTCTAACGCATAGTCTACAGTCAGTTTGTTATATGTCGCAACCTGGACCTTTGGGTCATTTCCGAGTACGGCCTGCACCAGCTCGACCCGCTCCTCGGCGCTAAGCAGGGCTGGCTTGCCAGGATGCACATAAATTCCGACGACTAACTCGTCAAAGACGCGCAACGCCCGAAGGGCAATGTCGATGTGGCCATTATGAATTGGATTGAACGAACCAGGATATAGCGCTCGTTTTATTTCCCGCAAGACGTAACTTCCTTGTGCACAATAGTTTTTCCACAACAGTTTGTGGATACCTTAACCAACATCCGCGCGCTGGTCAAACACACCCATCCAGCACACAACGCGATGTTATGTTACGTCCTAACTAACATCCATACGCTCGTCGAGCAGCCCGTACACCCGGTGCGACAGCAGCCCGTGTTCCGGCAGGTCCAGGCCAGGGTCTTCGGCGTAGAGGGTGCGGGCTTCGCGTTGGGCCAGCTCGACCAGTCGTGGATCGATTAACTCCGCCAGCCGGAACTTGCCTACTCCGCTCTGCCGCACGCCCAACAGATCGCCAGGGCCACGCAGTTCCCAGTCTATCTGTGCCAACCGGAAACCGTCGGTGGTTTCCTCCAGGGATTGCAGGCGGTGGCTGGCTTCCTCGCTGCCAGCCGTGTTCATCAGCAGGCAGTACGACTTGTGCTCTCCGCGCCCCACCCGACCCCGGAACTGGTGGAGTTGGGCCAACCCGAAGCGTTCCGCGTTCTCGATCAGGATTACGCTGGCATTCGGCACGTCGATGCCCACTTCGATCACCGAAGTGGAAACCAGCACGTCAATCTCAGCGGCGGCGAAGCGGGTCATTACATCCTCTTTTTCCGCTGGCGACATGCGCCCGTGCAGCAAACCAACGCGGTACTTGCGGAAAGCACCAGCTTGCAGGCTTTCGTATTCTTCTACGGCAGCTCCAATGTCGTCCAGTTTTTCCGATGCTTCCACCAGCGGATACACGATAAACACCTGCCGGCCCTGGCTTAGCTGCGCGTGAACGAAACTAAAGGCGCGTTCGCGCTCGTGGGGCAGCAGCACGCGCGTCTCGACCGGTATGCGTCCGGGCGGCAGTTCGTCAATGGTGCTTAAGTCCAGGTCGGCATACAGCGTCAGCGCGAGGGTACGCGGAATGGGTGTCGCTGTCATCACCAATACGTGCGGATTGTGTCCCTTGCCACGCAGCGCGCCGCGCTGTTCCACTCCAAAACGGTGCTGCTCATCGATGATCGCCACGCCCAGGTTGTGTAAGGCCACGCCCTCCTGGATCAGCGCATGGGTGCCGATAATGACATTGACGCTGCCGTCCGCCAGCCCAGCCAACACATCCGCGCGCTCGGCCTCGCTAGTATTGCCGGTCAGCAGCCGGACCTGGATGTTGGCCCCGTCGGGGGAATTGTGCAGCAAACTGGTGATGCTGCGCGCGTGCTGTTCGGCCAGGATGCTGGTGGGTGCCATCAGCGCCCCCTGGTACCCTGCGTTTACCGCCATTGCCAGCGTCATCGCCGCCACGACCGTCTTGCCCGATCCAACGTCGCCTTGCAGCAGCCGGTTCATGGGCACGTCGCGCGCGATATCCTCACGAATGTCGCCCAATACGCGCCCCTGGGCCCCGGTCAGCGCGTAGGGCAAAGTTTCCAGGAAAGCCAAAATCCACTCGTCCGGCACAGTAATCGGATAGCCAGGTTCGGACTGCCACTCCCGCCGCCGTTGCAGCATAGCCATCTGGAACAGCAGCACGTCATCGAACGTCAGGCGGGTGCGCGCTTGTTGCAGAGATGGGTGCGACTCCGGGAAGTGAACTTCGCGCAGCGCCCAGGCCAGATCGCCGAGTTCAGTGCGGTCAAGTACACTGTCGGGCAGGTGATCGGGGATATGTTCAGCCCAGCTATCGAGGGCTTGGCGGGTCAAACGCCGCATGGTGCGTGCCGACAGTCCTTTGGTCAGGGGATAAACCGGCACGATGCGGTTAGTGTGCAGGTTGTCGCTTTCGATCATCTCCCATTCCGGATTGGTCATGGCCATTTGTCCCCGGAACAGCTCTACTTTCCCACTCAGCACCACCCGGCTGCCCTGCTTAAACTGGCGCTGGAGCCACATCTGTCCGAAGAAGGTCACGTGCAGGCTGCCGGTCAGGTCGTCCATTATCACCAGCAGATAGGATTGGCCACCGCGTCCCTTTTTTCGCTCAAGTGACTGCACTGTCGCGATCACGGTGACTACTTCACCTGGTTGCAACTGATTAATGGTGCGCATCCGAGAATAATCGTCGTAGCGGCGCGGCAGTGTGACCAGCATATCGTGCACCGTCTGGATGCCAAGCCGCCCCAGCTTCTCGGCCATCTTTTCGCCCACTTTGGGCAACACCGTCACCGGTTGGCGCAGTTCTTCCAGTTGTGCCAGCGCTTCTTCCAAGTTGAGCGGGCCGCGTTCCTTACGGCGCGGTGGGGGCGCGGGTTTCGATTCGGCAGCGGGAGCAGACGGCTGCGTGGATGCAGAAGCACGTCGAGGGCTGGTCTGGCTCGATCCCGATTCTCTGTCACGCTGCCTGGGCCCTGCATCATGGCTTTCGGTTTCGTCGCCTGCTTCGTCTTCAACGTCATTGTCGATGGGGGAGTCGTACTCATCAACAACGTCAGCAGCTGCTTCGGACACACCGGAAAAAACGTCGTTTGGGTCCCGAATGATCGCGGCGTCACGTTCTGGTTCTGGCTTCGCATCGCGTGCCTGCGGAGCAGACGCGGTCTCTCCTTCGACAACGTCTTCACGACTGTCGTCTTCGGCTGTGGTAGGTGAAGGGTCTGACACAGCTTGCGCTGGCGACGGCGCACTTGGTTCGGCATAGGGCGAGGGAGGTAGATCGGGCGGAGCAGGAATTCGCCCCATAATCCGGCCCAACATGTACTTGATCGCCTGGTGGCGGTCATTGACACTCTCGGTCACGGCGTAGTCGGCCATGTAGCGTTCGAGTTCATCCACCAACTGGTGGTGTTCGGGACGTTTGGCCTGCTGGTGTGCATCTTGCACCCATTGCGCTGCAAACGACTCAAGGCCACCGATGACGGCGGTGTTTTTGTAGCCAGTGTTTTGTTCGAGCTTTAATATTTTTACCAGGGTTTCCAATGCCGACGGCATACTAGTAGATTCCTTGTCTGTGTGATTTATGACGACTTCCGAATAACTCCCAGTCCCAACCCGTTGGGTCCAACGTGTACACCGATTACGGGTGTAACATCCACCACTGGCACGTCGATCTCCGGCACAATGCTGGCCACTGCTGCTTTAAGCCGCTGCACACCGTCCGGGTTGTTGGTGTGCAGCACAGCTAACCGTTCCAGAGGCGCAGCAGCGTGTCCCAACCCGACCAGAGTGTTGAAAGCTCGCTGGGACGTTCGAACGCGCGCCGCAGAGGTTACCACGCTGTTATGCAGGTTGACCACTGGCTTGATCTTCAACACTTCGCCGATCATCGCAGCAGCCCAGCCCACACGTCCGCTGCGGCGCAAAAACTGCATAGTATCTAGCGCGGCCCACACCTCTGTCCGCTCACGCGCATCCAGCACGGCGGCTTTGATCACATCGACACTCTCCCCGGCAGCAGCCATCTCCGCCGCGTAGACCACCAGCCAGCCCAGTCCCATGCTGAGCTGTTGACTGTCGATCAGCGAAACACGATCAGGTTCAGTTTGTTCAATCGCCATGCGCAGGACGTTGTGAATGCTGCTTAGATCGGCAGCAGCGGTGAGGATGAACACATGATCACCATCGGCCAGTGCTTGCTGGACCGCTTCCAGCGCCATACCCAGCGAGGGGGCAGCGGTGGTAGGCATAATGGGCGATGTCGCCAGCCGGGTATAGAATTCCTGCCGGACGGACTCGCTGCCGTCGTCCACCAGGCTGTCCTGGCCGAAGTGAACGAAGGTCGGTACCACACGAATGTCGTGTTGTTCGACCAGTTTCGCCGGGAGGTCACTCGTGCTATCTGTAATAAATACGACGCGCGTCATTACAACTCGTCCTCGAGGTCCATGCCCTCGTACACCATCACCCCCATCCCGTTGGGGCCAATCATGGTCGCCAGGCTGGGGCCATACATCATCACCGGGAAGTTGCGCCCGCCAAACTCAACCGCCAGCCGGTCTTGTAACATGCGCGTTTGGTCATTAGGGTAGGGAGTGTTCTGTAGAATAATCAGGTCTTCCAGATCGGAGAATTCTGCTGCGAATTCGACCAGCTTGTCGATGGCCTGGGCCTGAGTGCGAACCTTCTCCATGGGGATGAGTTCACCATCCTCAATCGTAAGGAATGGTTTGATGTTCAACATGGTGCCGAGAATGGACTGAGCCTCGCTCAACAGCCCGTTGTAGCGCAAGTAATCCAACGTTTCGACAAAAAACACGGTGTAAACGTGGGGCAACATGGCGCGCACAATACGCACAACTTCTTCAATGTCGGCACCGGTTTCAGCCGCTTTGGCCGCCGTTTCGACCAGTACCGCCAGCCCCACCGAGGTCGTCATGCTGTCCAGCGCAATGATCTCGCAGCGCCCCAACAAGGTCTTAGAGGCACGGTTGGCGTGGTCCCAGGTAGTCGACATCCGGCGCGACATGTGCAGCGAGAGCACCTGGTCTGTTTCCCGGTTGAGACGGCTGTAGAGTGTGGCAAAATCTTCTACCGTAGGGGAAGACAGCGTCGCCGTGGAACTGGCATGAGTCACCAGCCGGAAGAAGGCGTCTGCATCCAGCTCTTCGCCTTCCCGAAACGACTGGGCACCCAGGTGAACCGTAAGAGGCACGACCTCGATCTGGTAGCGCTTGACGATATCTGGATTGGGAAAATGGGCCGAGCTGTCGGTCACGATCCGAACTTTTCTCACACCCGCCTCTATTCAGCGCTCAACAGATAATCGTAATGCGGTTGGCCACCGTGTACGATCTCAAATTCGGCATCAGGAAAATCACCGCTTAGCCGTTCCACCAACGCTTGGACCTCGGCTTCCTGTACACCGTTGCCATAATACAGGGTAATCAACTCGCAGTCTGCGGCGCACATGGCATCCAGTGCGGCCTTAACCACATCGTTCATATTATCGCCCGACACAGCCAGCGTACCATCAACCAGGCCGATGATCTGGCCCTCGGCGACTTCCACGCCGTTGAGTTCGACGCTGCGCGTGGCCGTGGTGATCTCGCCGGTCGCAACATCGTCTTTAGCCTGGCGCATGGCATCGGCCAGAGAGTCGAGGTCATCTTGTGGATCATAGGGCAACATGGCGCTGATGCCCTGTGGCATACTGCGCGTTGGGATGACAACAACCTCCTGGTCTTCGGCCAAACGCGCCGCCTGTTCTGCCGCCAGAAAGATGTTTTTGTTGTTGGGCAGCAGGATCACGCGCCGGGTGGGCACGCGCTGGATCGCCTCCAGGATTTCCTGCGTGCTGGGATTATTCGTCTGGCCCCCCATCACCAGTTCTGTTGCGCCCAACTGCCGGAATACCTGCGCCAGCCCGTCCCCAGAAGCCACCGCAACCACGCCAATATCCCCCGCTTCCAGTTCCAGCCCGGTGTTGGCGATGGCA
>JAADYV010000592.1 GCA_010092855.1 Chloroflexota bacterium
CGCTATTGTGCCTGCCCCCGGCGAAAATGTCCAGTGCCGGTTACCATCCTCGTCGGCCATCGCTGCGGCCCCGTCAGTTCGAGGTGCACAGGATGCTGCAATAAGATTAGTTGGTTGTGGTCAAGCTGGAGGCGAATTGCGTATTGCGTTTCGCCCGCCAATCCCGTATACTATTCAGCGTGGACATCAAATTGACGTATTGCCCTACCCAACTTGTGTAACGCGGTGGGGCTTTTTGTTGCGAGGAACGCACCAGCGGCCATGAACCCAACCTTTGACGACCTGGGCCTGATCCCAGAACTGCTCCAAACCGTAGCCGATCTCGGTTACGCGACCCCTACCCCCATCCAGGCCGAAGCGATCCCGGCGCTGCTGGCCGGACATGACGTGATGGGGCAAGCCCAGACCGGCACGGGGAAAACTGCCGCCTTTACGCTGCCGCTGATCCAGCGCCTGGACACCGACGGCTTGCAAATGCTGGTGCTGGCCCCGACGCGCGAACTCGCCATCCAGACTTCCCAGGCCGTATATCGCTATGGCACCCAATTGGGGCTGCGCGTGCTGCCGGTGTATGGCGGCCAGTCGTATACGCGCCAGACGCGGCGGCTGGAAAAAGGCGTCAACGTGGTGGTGGGCACGCCGGGCCGCACCCTGGACCTGATTCGCCAGCGCGCGCTAGACCTGAGCGCCGTGCGGTTTGTGGCGCTGGACGAGGCCGACGAAATGCTGAAGATGGGCTTCATCGAGGACGTGGAAGCGATCCTCAAGGCCACCGACGCCGGCACCCGCCAGACGGCGCTGTTCACGGCCACGCTGCCCAATGAAATCCAGCGGTTAGCGCGTGCCTACATGCGCGACCCGCAGGTGATCAGCATCGAGTCCGAAGCGGTGACCGTTGACAACGTGTTCCAGCGCTACTACGTCGTGCGCGACAATGACAAGGTGGCCGCGCTGTGCCGCCTGCTGGAAGTCGAGGAGCTGCACAATACGCTGATCTTCACGCGCACCAAAGCCGGGGCCGCCCGTCTCGCCGAAACGCTGTACGGGCGCGGCTATCCCGCCGATGCCATTCACGGGGATCGCCCGCAGATCGAGCGCGAACGCATTTTGCGCCTGTTCCGGGCCGGGACGCTCAAGCTGCTGGTGGCCACCGACGTGGTCGCGCGCGGGGTGGATATTCCCGACGTGTCACACGTGATCAACTTCGACATTCCGCAGTTGGGCATCGAGTACGTGCACCGCATTGGGCGCACGGGCCGCGCCGGGCGCAGCGGGGACGCCATCACGCTGATCTCGCCGCGCCAACGGGGGCACCTGCGCCGCATCGAAGACTACACCCGCCAGCCGATCACCAAAGCCAAGCTGCCCACCCGTGACGACGTGCTGCAACGCCGCGATGACCACTTCCGGACGACGCTCATCGACCAGATCGAAGCGCGCGAGTCCGAAGCTGGGTACGCGATCCTGGATGAACTGGAAGCGATGGGGTACCTGCCGAATCAGATCGCGGCGGCGGCCATCAAACTGCTGCGCGCGGAAGAGACCGACCGCCCGCTGGAAGACATCCGCGACGCGCAAGAACGCAAGCCGGGCAAAAATGGCCGCGACAAGTGGTCCCGCAACGGGGATCGTAACGGCAATTCCCACGGCAAAAATGGCAAGCATGGGAAAAACGGCAAGAAGCGCTCCCGGCGCGACCGCACCGGCCAGGAAGCGGGCATGGTGCGCCTGTACATGGACCTGGGACGCTCGAACGGCGTGCGGCCTGGCGACATCGTGTACGGCGTGGCGAGCCAGGCCGACATTCCCGGCGATTCGATTGGCGCGATCACCATCCGTGATCACGAGACGTATCTCGACGTGCGCGACGAACATGTTGACGCCGTGCTGAGCGCCATGCAGCGGGGCCGGATTCGCGGCCAGGTCACAACCCTGATACGCGCCGAGGGTGTGTTTGAGTAGATCGCCCTGCCCCCCCATCATTTGAAACACCATTTTGAACCAACAATCCCCCCGACCGTGTTTTGTCGAGGGGATTTTTTTATGTCTTGTGCTAAATCACCCTAACCCACCGCGTAACGCAGCCAGACCGCGCCGCCGGGTTGGGCCTGGGCTTTGATCAGCCGCAGACGGGAGGACCACTCGCCAGGTTGGAGCGCAGGCGCATCGAACAGCGACGGGGTGTCGGTTCCGCCGATGACCAACGGTTCGAACGTGATGTTGATCTCGTCCACCAGCCCGGCCCGCAGCAGCGCCCCATTCAGCCGTCCCCCGGCAGTCGAGAGCACACACGCAACGCCCAGCCTTGCCGCCATCTTGCCCAGCGCCACACCCAAATCGACGTGATCCCCCTCCCCGGCGACCAGGTACGGGATGTCTTCGCGCCGGAGGTAAGCCAGGTACGCGGGCGGCGTGTGGTGACCGACCAGCACCAGCAGCAGCCAGCCCGTCCACGCCGGATCGGGCCATTCCTTGTACAACCAGCGCACCCGTCCCCGCCCATCGACGACCGTGAACCACCCCTGGAGATCGGGACGGTGGATGACGTGCTCCGGCAGGAAATCGTCGTACAAGGGCGTGGGATCGCCCTCGAACGGCGGCAGCGGTTCCGGTTCGGTGCCGTCCAACACAAATGACCCGCTACCTTCCAGCGTCGCCTGGGGCTGATGCGTCGCCCTGATCCACACGCCGACCGGATCGGGCCCGTCCTCCGGCCAGCGTTCATCCCCGAACAGCAGCAGCACCTCCGGCGCAATCGTCAGCCGCCCATCGACGGACGCCTGTTGTTGAATCACCACTTTAGGCCGGTGCATGATACCTCCTCATTCTCATCGAGCCGCGAGTTGACTCGATCATAGCGGCTATTCTTGCCACCCGGTGTCATGAATGCGTGCAACACACCACAGCAAAGGGCGCACTGGCTGGCAGGTAGCGTGCCGTGCGCCCTTCGAGGAGGTATCAGGAGGTTGGGAGGACTACTGCGGGTAGCCCGTACTCGGCAGGCCGGTCAC
>JAADYV010000109.1 GCA_010092855.1 Chloroflexota bacterium
AGTCGGGGTGCCCGGACTTGAACCGGGGACCTCTGCGTCCCAAACGCAGCGCGCTAGCCAACTGCGCCACACCCCGTAACTGTGCTTAGTATACACATCGCCGAGAGCGATGACAAGGGCTATTCAACAAAAAGAGAACCGTTTGCGGAGAGGGGGGGACACCACAAACGGTTCTAGTTCTTTAGGCCTAACATGTCATCGGCGACGCGCATCTCCGTGCATACTAGGCCGAGTGCCTCAATCGTTGGTTACTACAAGCCACCTCTATCCCATTACATGAGCCACTGCATCCGATCTCGATGAGACACTGTGCAAATAATATAGCCCTGCCAGTTTAGCTCTTCCTGAATGAAATATGAGAACAATATGAGAGTGGCCGGTTTCGGTTTGGTACTTGTTTAGGGATATCACGTGTTGGCCTGGCGGTCATTCTTCTTCGCCGGAATCGACCCCAAACAGCCGCATCCATTCCTCGACTTCATCCGCTGATATGTGTGGGTTGGCGTCATCTTCTGTGGGCACCGGTTGGGTTTCCAGTTCCGCCGCAAACTGGGCCGGGGACACCACGCGGAAATGCTTGCGCCGCGCAACGTCCACAATCTCCCGGTCTGCCGACACCACAATCAGGCGCGATATGTCGTGCGTTGCGCGGATGCGTTCGAGGATGATGTTGTCGGCAGTCGTGCCCCCATGCGCAAAGATCACCCGGACACTGTGCGTCGAGAGATCACGCGAAGGGCCGCCAGGCAGCCCGCCGTCAAAGACGACCGTGCACCGTTTGCGGTGGCGGGCCATGTAACGCCGCAGGTGGTGAACCAACTTGGCTTCGTCGTGGGGATCGTCCAGGCTGATCTGGCGCATTTTGCCAATCAGATTATGTCCATCGATCAGGTAAGGCAAGAGGGGGCAGCTTTCTCCGTCATGTTATACCAGTGGCCCGCCACCAAACACAACGGGCGATCTGCTCAGATTATAGCGATTTCTCGGTGTGGATGGGACCGCAGCGCAGCGTAATAATCGCGATCTCCGGGCGGCAGTTGAAGCGCAATACAAAGCGCCCGGTGCCCGTGCCGGTGGTCACGAATAACGCCAGGTGGCCGATCTGGAAACTTCCTGCGGGATACAGATGACCCAACTTGGGCAGAATCAGCGGCCTCAGGCCCGGTACACGAATCTGGCCACCATGTGTGTGACCGGAAAGTTGCAGCATGATACGCGGATCGGCCACTGCGATCCGGGCATAGTCCGGTTCGTGCGCCAGCAGGACCACAGGACTGCCGTGATTGACCCTGTACAATGTCGCGTTCAGGTCGGCCACGCCGTAGATTACATCATCCACGCCAGCCAGCACCAGTTGGTCCGGGCCGCGTGTGATAGTGTGATGGGCGTTACACAGTACGTTGATCCCGGCGGCGTCCAGCAGCGCCATAACACGGTCCACGCCGACATGGTAGTCGTGGTTTCCCAGCGTGGCCCACACGCCGTCGGGCGCATGAAACGCCGCCAGCACATCACGGGCAGTGGTCAGTCCATCTCGCTGGCCGGTCGCGAAGTCCCCCGTGATGGCCAGCAGATCGGGCTGTTCGCGGTTAATGGCCTGGACGACCAGCGGCAGATGCTCCTGGATCAGCCGCACGCCCAGGTGCAGGTCAGAAAGGTGGCCGATGCGGTAGCTGTCAAAGGCACGCGGCAAACCGGGGACTATCAGCGTCAGGTGCTTGATGCGCAACCAGCGTGGTTCCACCCGCCAACTGTACCAGCCCAAAGCCGCCAATCCTGCTAACAACCAGCTTAGGGGACGTTTCATGGCGCGCTCTCCAGTACCAGGCGCGCCAACACCGGGCGATGATCAGAGCCGCCGGTTTCACGCCACACCTCGACGTCATATGCAGTGAAGTGCGCGCTGTGCCAGATGTAATCCAGGCGCATCATCCGCGGCAGAATCCACCCGTCGGCGGGCGCAAACCGGCTGGGAAAGGTGAAGCCCATCCCCCAACCCACTTCGCGGTATGTATCATCCAGCAGGCGGTCCAGGTCACGGTAGGCCTCGCTCTGATCCGACAGGTTACAGTCACACAAGACCAGCACCGGACCGCTGTCCGCGCGCACGCTGTTGCGTAGCGCCTTAAGCTGTTCGTCACGGAAGTCAGCACTATAACGCATCGGGGAATAGTAGTTGCTGGGTGTGTGGGGATGGGCCAGGTACACGGTGACCAGCATACCCTCCACGTCTACCACGGCGCGCAGATGACGCACGTACTTGATAAAGTCGTAATATTCACTTTCTTCCACGATGCGATAACGGCTAAGCAAACCCACCCCGTGCTCAGACGGGGACCCGTGCAGACTCCGGTAGGGGTATTCTTCGCTTAGCTCCCGTTCGATCAGATCCGCATGAGCTACTTCTAACTCTTGCAGCCCAATGATGTCGGCGTCCAGGTCTTCGATCACGTCCAGCATATCGTCCGGATCGGATTCCGCTGAAAGGACGTTATAGGTGGCGATGGTGAGGTCCACGCCGTCCGCTGGCTTGTCCACCGAACCTGGCGGCCAGAGCAGCGGACCGTACAGCACGGCAAACGCAATAAAGGCTGGGAACTGGGTGCTGGCCACGAGCAACCGCCAGCGCGAAAACAGAGCGACGACGCCCAGCAGCATTCCCAGCAGCAGCAGCCAGGCCAGGAAGTTGTTGGCAAACGCGATCGCGCTCCAGCGCTCACCGAATTCGGCGCGCACCAGCAGCAAAGCGGTAAGCAGCACTCCGTACAGTATTATCAACAGTTGTAGCCCGATCCGGATGGCGCGGAAAATAGCTTTCATGGCGACGTGTCTTCCCTCACTTGCTGTGGGACAGCAACCAACGCTAACTCGGCCACAACCGGGCGATGGTCCGATCCCCCGTTGTCTCTGACCACCCAGGCGTCCAGGGCGATGAAGGCTGTATCGTACCAGATATAGTCAATGCGCAGCAACGGCGGCAACAGGCGCGGTGGGTTATCCCGTAGAATGGGCCAGGTCAGACCCAGGCCTTGCCCGACCTCGCGGAACGCATCATCCAACCCCCGGTCCATGGCCCGGTACGCATCGCTTTGGTCGGTCATGTTGAAATCCCCCAGCACCAGCAGCGGCCCTTCTTCGGCTTGCAGGTAGTCCTCGCGCAACACCGTGATCTCGCGGTTGCGCCGGTCATCGTCATACGTTAGCGGGGAGAGCGCGTTGCCGGGCGGCGGGGGATGAGCCACATACACCGTAACCGGCAGACCGTTCACATCCAGCGTGGCGCGCATGTGTAGCATTCCGAAGGGATATGGCAGCACGTATTGGTTGATGATCGGGTAGCGGCTGAGCAGACCCACACCGCGCACCGGAAGCTGGGGGTGCAGCGCCTGGTACGGGTACTCGGCGGCCAGGTCGTGCGCGATCAGGTCGGCGTGCGCCGGGCCGAGTTCCTGCAAGCCGATAATATCGGCATCCAACCCGGCGATCACGTGTACGACGCGCGTTGGCTCCGACCTCGCCGACAAGATATTATACGTTGCGGCGACCAGGCGCGGGCTGTTTTCGGCCTGGACGTCGTTGGCTACTCTCGACGGCCAGAACAGCGCGCCGTACCATACTCCAAACGCAAGAATGATCGGGACGTGCAACGGCACTAACAGCCAGCGGCGGCGTGCAAACAGACACAGCGCGCCCAACAGCAAACCGCCCAATGCCAGCCAGGGAGCAAAGTTGTTAGCCAAGGCGACCCAGGGCCAACGCTCCCCCAGCGTTAGTCGGACCAGCAGGTAGCCATTCACCACCAGCGCATACACAATACTGCCAGCTTGAAATATGTGCCACCCGGCCAGCAGGCTGCTGCGCAGCGAAACGGTGTTAGATTTCGGGGATGATTCCGTCATACGTGAAACTCGCTCTCGCGCTCTTCGCTACAGCATATATACACCGCCTGCGCGCTGCTGGCGCAAAAAACACAATCCGGAGCGCGAGCAGCCAGCCCGGATTGTGCATCAGGTACACAGTTTTGATGCTTATCTGGCAGGATCAGCCGATGAACACGCGAATGTGATCGCCGTCGTCGTCATCCACTTCCACGCTCAATGGTTCGTCCGATGGCGAAGATAGCAACACTTCCAGCAACCCGGCAGCGATGTCGAGGTGTTCGGCTGTTTCCTCGTCCACGTATTGCCGGGCGAAATTCAATCCCCACTGCGCCAGGCCCAGCGGCAGCGGCAGGCTGAGTGCGATTCGGTGCCCGTCTTTTTCCTCGATGCGGACGTGAACCCAGGGCGTGTGGCGGCTTTGCCAACCCACGATGGCCGTCAGGCCACCCGCCCCCATCATCAACCAGCCCAGTGGTTTGCCCAACCAGCCAGAGTCTTTGCGCAAGAAATTTCCCACCCCGGCCAGGGTCAGACCGATACCCAGCGGCCACTGCCAGGGACGCGGGAACTGCCGGGTGTCCGATGGCGTGGTGGGGGCGCTGTCGATGGCGCGCTCAACCGGCTCGGACTCGTCCGTTGGGAAGGCGGCGAGCAGGTCGCTGCCTTCCTCTGCTGTGATGGTGCCATCCTGGACCATCTGCAAAATCTTGCTGCGTTCGTTGTCCATCAGATTACCCTGGATTATCCTAAATTCTTGTCTTTATCACTATATTATACTCTACGCGGACCAGGGTTGGCCGGTTGCGCGCTGAGCATCAATATCAGGGTGCACCGGTGACGGGTGGGCTGCCGACCACAAAGGTGGCCTGCACCTGCCCGGTCGAGTCGGTGAGGGTGGCGGTTTCACCATCGCTCCAGGCGGCATCAGCCCGGCCCCAATACAGCGCGGCGGGCGTGTTCGAGCCTTGCCGGGTATAGACAAACACGCGGTTGCCGGGCCGCAGCCGGTACTCTGGGAAAACGTATTCGTTGCCCTGTTCATCTGCCAAGCGCCAACTGTTCAGGTTGATGTCGGCGTTGCCCAGGCTGCGGATTTCGACCCCCTCGGTGTTGACATCGCTCCAGGCGAGCACATTGCCGATGATGACCTGCACGGGCACCTGGGATGGGGCCAGGGTGGGCGTGGGCGGAAAAGACTCGATCTCGAACGGCGTTCCGAGCGTTTCGGGGGGCGCGGCGGTGGTGTCTGCGGCGGCGTCCGGGCTGGTGTCACCGCTGGTAGCGGCGGGAGAAGGTGTAGGCGTAGCCGGGATCACGCAGTCTCCCAGCGGCAAGGCCAACTGCTGCCCGATCTGCAGCCGGGTCGGATCGGTCACACCGTTAAACGCCATCAAATCGTCACCCGATACACCATACTGGTTGGCAATGGCCAGAATGGTATCGCCAGCCTGGATAGTATACACCGGGCAGCCCTGGTCGTTTAATTCCATTACCGGGGTGGCACTGGGCTGGGGCGTGAGCGTGGGGACCACCAGCGAAGCCGTCGGTGGTAGGGCAGTTACGTTCACTGCGGGCAGATTTCCGGGATCGAGCGTAGCAATCGGTGTGGCTCCACCGCTAACGGTGGCATCAGCAGTAGCATCGACGGGGCTCTGGCCCGGAGCGGTAGCCGTAACCACGATCACCAGGGGGGATGGTTCGGGCACGCTGCCATCTGCTGGAAACCCGACGGAAAAACCCAGCACGGTCAGCATACTGGCGATGATCAGGAAAAAGAAGGAAGGAATTGTGCAGCCGGATGAGGAGTCCATAGGGCTTGTGTCCTTAGTTATGTTGCAGGCCGGTTCAATACTGCAATTCGATTCATGTTCCAACGTACAACGACCAGCATACAACGATCTGCC
>JAADYV010000593.1 GCA_010092855.1 Chloroflexota bacterium
CGGCGCGCGCACATGCGGAATCGCCTGCAAGATCGGGCGCGCCAGGTAGATGTCCTCGTTGATGGGCCGAAACTGCTTGATGTTGTCGTAGCGCCGGGCATATACATCATACAGCCAGATCACGACTCCACGCCCCAGGTAGACGCCTTCCGTCTTGAAGACCAGCCACCACACCACCAGCGCCAGCCCTACCGCTGCACCCAGCGCCACGATCCACGTCATGTGATGTTACATCTCGTCCGGTGCAGGCTGGTCTGACTGATCGATCTGCTGGTCCGGCTGTGGCTCTTGCTGCGGCAGCCGGTCCGTGACGCGCTGACCAGCCGGGTCGTGCAGCACGGTGTACGCATGGCGGGCTTCGCCGTAGAAATGCTCCGCCGCCGCCATGTCGCCCTGGGCCCGCGCCGCATCCCCGCGCGCCGTCAGCGCATCGGCCTGCCCGCGCTTGTAATGCATCTTGCGCGCCTGCTGCTCGCTTTCCAGCGCCAGCGCCGCCGCTTGTTCGGCACGTTCAGTACGGGCGTAGAGCATGGCCAGCCGCGCCCGCGTGCGCACGCTGGTTTCCAGGTCGTTATAACGTTGGCTCAATTCCAGCGCTGAATCGTACAGCGGTTCCGCCGCTTCCAGATCGCCGTGCGCGGCCAGCGTTTCGCCCATTTCGGACTGGAAGATGGCCAGCCAACGCTCCTCGTCAGTGGCGGTGGCGGCGGCGACGGCCTGCTTGTGCAGCGCGCGTGCCGTTTCGTAATCTTCCAACTGGCGGTAGGTGCGCGCCAGGTTGTTGGACTGCACGGCCACCATCAGCGTGTCTTCCAGCGCGCGGCTGAGCTTGAGCGCTTTTTCCAGTGTATCGATGGCCCGGCGCGGACGCCCGGTGAGGGCATAGAACCAGCCGAAGTTACCCAGGCGCAGGCTCTCGGCCCGCGCATCGTCCAGGCTCTGCGCGATCTCAATTGATTCCTGGTAGAAGGCTTGCGCGGTGTCGATGTCGCCCACTTCGGTATACAGCGTAGCCGCGTTGGAGAGCACCAGCCCCCGCACGGCGGGCTGCTTGATGTGGTTGAGCAGCACCAGCGCCTTTTCATACTCGACCAGCGCGGCTTTGAAGTCACCGCCGGCTTTGCGCGCGCTGGCGATGTCACAGCGCAGTTGGGCGGCCTGGGCATGGCTGCCAGTACCTAGCAGGTTGAGCGCCTGCCGCCAGTGGCCCAGCGCCCCTTCATGGTCACCCTGCTGCTGGGCCAGGTTGCCCAACAGGTGCAGCGCTTCCGCCTGGCGTGGTGGGTCTTCGGTTTGCTTCGCAATCGTCAGGGCGTGCTGGCCGAACTGCTGTGCTTGCGGCGCATCATGGCGGCGCATGGCGATGGTGCCCAGCGTCAGCAGTGTCTGAAGCTGCTCCTCCCGGTCGGAAAGTGTGCCGTCTTCATAGTAACCCATCACTTCGGAGAGGAAACGCTGCGCCCGGTCATGATCGCCCATCGTGTGCGCCGCCATGCCCAGCCGCATCAGGGCGACGGCTTCGTGGCGGGCGTCGCCGGTGCTGCGGGCCTGGGCCAGCGCACGGGTGGCGTATTCTTCCGCCTGCTGGCTGTTGCCACTCATCTGGTACGCGGTGCTGATCTCCAGCGCGCTGTTCATGAAGAATTCCGCCGACTCCGAACCGAGCCGCAGCGCCAGGTTTTCGGCAGCCTGGGCATGTTGGATGGCCTGGGTAAAGTTGCGGTTTTCGATTTCCAGCCGCGTCAGCGCTTGCAGCCAGCGGAGCTGCTGGGTGGGTTGGTTGGTTTGCTGGGCCAACTGCACCGCCTGCGCATACAGCTTGTGGGCGGCGGCACGCTCGCCAATCGCCAGCGACGATTCGGCCAGCAGCCCCACCACGCGCGTCACCTGCTGGATTTGCATACTGGCCTGCGCCAGCCCGAGCGCCTCTTTGAGCAGGTGTTGGGCATAGCGGGGGTTGTCCTGGTGCTGGTAGTCTTTGGCCAGGTTTTCGAGCGCCAGCGCGATCATGCCATTGTCGCCGGTACTGCGCGCAGCATCGAGCGCCTGCTGGTGATACGACTGGGCCGAGGTCCAGTTGCGCTGCTGGGAGTAGAACGAGCCGAAGTTGTTCAGGCAGCGGGCCAGCGCACGTTGGTCGGAATGCGTGCTGGCCAGTTCCCGCGCGATCTCGAGCGCCTGGTTGAGAATCGGGCGCGCGGCGTCATAGTTCTCCAGCGCGACATGCGCCGCCCCGATGCCGCTGAGGAAGTGCTCCTCGCTGACCGTGTCGTTCATGGTGCGTGCCAGCGTCAGGCCGCGCTCATAGGTTTCCAGCGCGGTTTCATGATAACCCTGTTCCAACGCGGTCGCCGCTGTTTCGAGCAGGGTGCCCATTTCCTGCTGGGCGGGCGTCAAGGTCGTTGATGGTTGTTCGGTGTCAGGGGTGATTCCCCGCAGCCGGTTCAAGAAGTTCTGCATACAGCATCCTTTAGAAAAGCATGTAGCTATCAGCGATCAGCCGTCAGCCAAACTAGCGAAGCACGCAGCGGGACTGGACGGTTTTCGCTGTTACAGTATACGCATCAACAGCGGGACCAGCATCTCCCGGTCCGAAAGGCCGCCGTGACGACTGACCGATGAAAAGCTGGACAGCCGCTTTTCACCAATCGCGCCGCCTGCGCGCACCAGCAGCAGCAGGTCGCCCAGGCGCGCAGC
>JAADYV010000594.1 GCA_010092855.1 Chloroflexota bacterium
AGGACAAAGCGCGGGACATGGCCTGCCCCGCGCCTGAGAGGATATCGAGCACGCGAAAAATCGTGCGGTTAGGGGAGGAGCGTGCAGATTTAGGCGTCCCAGCTAAAGCTGTAGGCCCCGGCGCTGACCCAGAAGGCACCATCCGCCGAGTAGTTGAGCGTGATGCCGCCATTGGCCGCGATCTGCACGTCGGTCCCGGCGTTGAGCGCGGCGCTGATGTCGGCGCTGTCGGCGTAGATCACCATCTCACCGACGGCGGTTTCCGGGTTGACATACCAGACCGAGATGCCGGACAGCACGTCGCCGATGTAGGCTTCGCCGTCGTCGTTCACAAGCTGCTGCGCGGTGTAGTGATAGTAGACCGCGACGGGCGCATCCATGTGGGTGCTGTTCAGGCGGCCATCGGTGAACGCGGGTACCCAGCCATAATCCTCGACGTAAATCAACTCCGTTTGACCGCCGCCGTCTGCCGACACCGACGCCACGCCCAACGCACCCAGCACGACTACCAATACGACCAGAGAGACTTTCTTGACCATGTTGTACCTCCTACAGGTATACGATATGTGGTTTCTGAGAGGCCCCTCACCCCTTTAGTCACGGGTGGGGAGCCGATGGTTCCGGCGGCAGGCCAACGAACGCCATGTGCTGTTTTGCACACTTGATCTATCCGACAGGGTTCCATTTTGTTGGCATTTGGTCGCGCCGATTTCCATCGGGGCGCCGATTTCCGGCAGGCCAGCCAACGCTTCGTAGGCAATTGCAGGGTTGGTGTTCGCAGCCTGCGCCGGTCACATTCATAAGGTTAGGGGGCGGAGCGTACAACGCGGTGACAACACCATGACAGTCCGGTAATGTGAGGTTACAGCTTCGTCAGGGGTGGGATTGGGCGGCGGACTCGTATTCGGCGATCAGGTCTTCGAGGGCAGGCGGAAACAGCGTGTTGCGGAACACGGCGATGATGCCCAGGCCCAGCAGCACGCCCAGCCATACCTGGAAGATGCTGACCAGGAAGGTCGCGGTGCCCGCATCGGCTTTGGAGAGGCCGACCACGCCGGTCAACATCGCGCCGACGGTCAGTTCGCGCCCGCCTGCGCCGCCGGGCATCGCCGAGAGCGCCGCCACCACCACCGCAAAGCCCAGAATGAACGTCGCCTGCCCCAGCAAGGTCCAGGTGCCGGTGATGTCCAGGCCGGTCAGCAGCAGGTAGAAGCCCAAGCAGTCGGTCAGGTAAGCCGCGATGCCGATCAGGGTCGTGGGCAGCAGGTGGCGCAGCTTGAGCAGGTCGTAGGACGCCTCGTACAGGGTGCGCAGCCCGCTCTCGACGCGGCGCAGCAGCGGCCAGCCCTGCGCGCGATCCAGCAGCCACAACGACAGGGGCCGGTATTGCACCACTGCGATCCCGGCGGCCAGGAACAGCGTGGTGCCCAGCAGCACCCCGCGCACGTAGCCCACCGAGATATCGCCCGTGTTCAGCGTGTCGGCGATGAACAGCATCGACACCGCCGCCAGCACGATCACGGCCAGCCCGTCCACCAACCGCTCCATGAAGATCACGGGCGCGCTGCGCGTGATGTTGGTGCCGGTGATGTTCTTGAGCACCAGCGCTTTGAGCACCTCGGCCAGTTTGCCGGGGCTGATCGACAGCGGCAGCGCCGACAGCCACACGATCACGCTGTCCCGTTCGCGAATGGTGATGAGCGGAGTCTCGGCGTCCTGCGGGAGGGAGGTGGATAGGGCTGGATTGCGCCAGACGGTGCGCACGCCGATCACGCCCAGGAAATAGCGCCATTCCAGGTAGCGCAGCGCCCAGTTGAGCAGCTTAAGCGCCGTGATGGGTACGAACAGCCACAGTGGGAAGTCGGCCAGGTTCTCAACCAGGTCGTCCACCCCGGTGATCACCACCACCGCGATCAGCGCCAGGGCCAGGAACACCAGCCCGGCCAGCACCTGGTTGCGGTATCTGCGCATTTATCCGACCGGGTCGCCGACCGGTACGAACATCAGATTGACGGTGGCGCAGGTGGCATAGGCCTCCAGCGAGACGGTTTCTCCCAGCGGATTGCGCGCGACGACGATCCAGCCGGTAAAGGTGGCGTTAGGCTTGCTGATGTATACGGTGGCGGTTTCTGCATCCAGCCGGAAGCCACCGCCCAGGGCACGCTTGCCAGCCGGGCAGGTGGCGAGGGCGGTAATGAGCGGACGGTCGCTGTCCGGCTTTACCCGTTCGACGACTTCCAGGTCATTCACGCCCGGTTCACCTGGCGGGCCGGTGATGCCGGTTTCGCCCTGCGGTCCTTCTGGGCCAATTACACCTTGTGGCCCCACCGGACCCGGTTCGCCCTGTGGTCCTTGATCGGCACAGCCGGTGATGGCCAGGCTTGCCAGCACCAGCGCCACAATCCACAACACTACCAGCTTACGCGACATACGCCTGTCTCCTTGACGCAGATTTTGCACCACACACAAACCCCCACACTATACCCGCACATGCGCGTTCTGCAAAGCTGGCGCGGCGGGCCGGGCCGGGCTATGATCGCGGCCTGTTTCGACGTAAGGTGAGGAGTTGTGGTGGTGCGTGTGATGCAGTGGCGCGTAATGCTGGTGTTAGGATTGACGATGGGGCTGTTGGCGGCGTGCGGGGAGGATGACTCTGGCGCGGACGGTGCTGGCGCTGATGGGGAATCGATGAGAGGCGACAGCCTATCGGCATGGGTTGGCGAGGGACCGCCGTGCAATTATGACCTGTCGGTGCCCTACTTCAACTTCCAGCAGACGTGCAGCGAGATCGTGTTCGATCCCGAATCAGCGGTGGATGGACCGGTGTTCAACCTGGCAGAAGCGGTCCCGGCGCTGTCGGGAATCGCGTTTGGGCCGGATGGCACGCTGTACCTGGCCTATACCGCCGCCGGGGAAATCTGGGCAATGCGCGATGAAAATGGGGACCGCTTCATGGACGCCCCGGTGCGCGTTGCTGCGGGGCTGTGGCTGCCGTTGCGTATCACGGTGTATGACGGCGCGCTGTATGTTTCCTCGGCGGAGGGCGTGTGGCGGCTGGCGGATGCGGACGGTGACGGCCTTTTTGCCGAAACGGAGCGCGCGCTGATTATCGACGACCTGCCATTGGAGACAGGCTTCTGGCCAGGCGGGATCGGCGTGGGGCCGGATGAGCGATTGTACCTGGGCCTGGGCTGCGTGACGTGCGACGATGACGATCCCCGGCGCGGGACGCTGCTCAGGTATGCGCTGGACGGCAGCGACGAGCAGATCGTGGCGACGGGCCTGTATCACCCGGCGGATTTCGACTGGCACCCGGAGACAGGCGACCTGTGGGTGGTGGATGCCGGGCCGCTGCCGGGTGGCGAGGGGCCGCTGTATGCCGCCCTGAACCGCGTCGTGCCCGGTGCGGACGATGTCGCAGATTTTGGTGCCCCGGATTGTATGCCCGGCGGCGAGCCATGCGCGGGTGTCGAGGAGGCGGCGCTGACTCTGCCCTCCAGCAGCAACCCCGCTGGCGTGGTGTTCTACGATCACACGGCATTCGGGGCCTGGCCCGGCGATCTACTGGTGGCGCAGGCGGGATCGTGGGATCTGTCGGAGCCGCAGGGGTATGCGCTGATCCTGCTGGAATTTGATGGCGGAGCGTTGTCCGGGGTACAGCGTACTATCGCGCCGACCAGTGTCGCGCCAGCCCCGGTCGAGTCATTGGCGGAGTATTCGCTATCGGGTCGAGGCTTTTTCCCCGAACACCCCATTGATGTGGCCATCAGCCCGGAGGGGTGGATTTACGTGGCGCTACAAGAAGGCGGTGTGCTGCGCTACCGCCCCGTGCCGGAGGAATAACAGCGGCAGCCTGTTTCAGGGAGCGTCACCTGGGATGCCCGGTGTCGGACTGCTGGCAATATCAAATATTAGTCGTCGCGTTCGTACTTAAACGATACTTTGACCTTCGCGCGGTAGGCGCGCACCTGGCCGTCTTCTATCGTCATATCGAGTTCGACCACCTCCGCCACGCGCATATCACGCAGGCTTTGTGCGGCCATTTCCACGGCTGCTGCTGCTGCTTTTTCCCACGACTCAGGGCTGGTGCCCACCAGTTCAATCACTTTATACACGCTGTCGCTCATGTGGTCCTCCGGAGACCGTAACCGTACACCGGACGAGTGAGGGGGCACGACACCGGGCACATCCTTGTATCTATTAAAGCATCACTGACGGCAGGGTGTCAATGGGGCAAAAGAGACGCGGCCCCAACATAGCCGCGCCTCTAGGGTGAATAGTCCCGTCGTGTAAGCTGCGTCGCGCGAATGTCCAAACAGTGCGCCAGGACCGCACCGCGCCGGATCAATCCTCGCGGAAGGTGCGCAGCGTCTCCAGGTAGAACTCCGGCTGGCCGATGTCGTAGCGCTTGCCCTCGACCTCCATGCCCAGGAAGCCATCTTCTTGCCGCAGCCGGTCCAAGGCCGAGGTCAGTTGGAACTCGCCCCGCTCGCGGACGTTGTGGTGGATGTGTTCGTCCAGGTAAGCGAACAACTGCGGCTTGATGACGTACTGGCCAAACACGGTCAGGTATTCGCCGTCCGGCAACCCGGAGACCTGCAAGTTCGAGCGTGCGTAGTCAACGGTGGGCTTTTCGGCGAACTCGGTGATGTTGATCACTTTGCCACTGTCGTCGTCCATCCAGATGCCGGTGGCCGTGCCAAACGACCCGATCTGTTCTTCGACCGTGCGCCGCAGCCCCAGGATGCTTTTCCCGTGCTGGTTGTAGGCATCTACAAGCTGCTGGGCGCACGAGCGGTCGGTGTGCGAGCGGTAAACATGATCGCCCAGCATGAGCAGGAACGGCTCATCACCCACGACGTCACGTGCCATGTAGACCGCGTGGCCGAGTCCCTCCTGCGCCGTCTGGATCAGGAACTTGACGCGCTGGCCAATATCAAGCAGGTGACGGGCGTAGTCCTGGAAGTGGCGCGGCAGCTTGTTGTAGTTCTCGATGGTGATTTGCACGTTGAAGAACGTTTCGAAGGCGGGCAGGTCCTTCTGCTGCACGATGATGTAGACTTCGTCCACCCCGGCGTTGAGCGCTTCCTCCACAATAAGCAGGATCGCGGGTTTGGCGATCCCGTCGCGGTCTACGATGGGGAACAGCTCCTTCTTGGCTGCTTTCGAGGCCGGGAACAGGCGCGTGCCGAAGCCCGCCGCCGGAATCACAGCCTTGCGCACCTTCGGCCCGCTGGACAGCGTCAGCTTGAGGCACGGCATCTTCAGGTCGCGCTCGATGATCTCGATCACGGCCTGCTGGTCGGCAGCGCTGCGCGCGATGAACTGCGCGGTGCCGTCGCCCTGCGAGCCAACGCCCTTGCCACCGAATATGTGCGGTTTAAGCGGCTCGTAGTTCAGCACGCGGTGCAGCACGGGCGCGGTGAGTTCTTCTGGGCAGGCGGGGATGGCGTAATGGTCGAAAAAGTCTTGCGCCTCGACCATCAGCGCGCCGACCCGTTCCGCGTCAGCGTCGTGCAGCGCGTCGATGGCCTGGTGCACGATGCGCTTGTTGATCGGACCAAGCAGCTTTTGCACGCCCGCCTCGGTATCGTTGTCCGCGATGGGGTAGCAGCGGTTGAGCCGCGCCAGGATTTCGCGCGTATCCTTTTGCGCTTGCAGGTCCACGATCACGAAATACAGGTCATCGCTCACGCGCAGTTCGGTGGTATCCAGCCGCTCGCCATCGAACGTCATCAGCACCGGGCGGTTGCCAAACGCGCAGCCCTGGTCCATGCGCCCGCAGCGGGAGGGGGTCGTGATCTCGCCCTGGTAGGCCATTTCCATTTCGCCGCGCGTGGTCATCTTGAGGTCGTACACGCGGTTGAAGGCGCGCGCCGTCAAGACGCTGATCGCGGCGCTGGAGGACAGCCCCTTTTTGACCGGCAGGTCGGTTTTATAGTTGTGGATGACCAGCCCGCGCACGTGGTAGTGGGTCAGCACCTGGTAAGCCACGCCCGCGATGTAGCTCCAGAAGCCGCCGCGCTCCGCTTCGGCGAGCAGCGCGCTCGGCTCCATCGGGATTTCGTAGGGGCCGTGCTCCGTGCCGTCCGGCGTAACGGAGGACAGCACCAACGAGGTGGGGTGCGGTTCCACGTCGGCGTAGATGCCCTGGTTGGTGCCCGTGATGAGCGCGAAGCCTTTTTCGATGTCGGGATTGATGCGGCGGTAGCCTCCGGCCCAGTCCGAGTGCTCGCCTAACAAACAGATGCGTCCTGGCACAAATATCTTCACAAGTCTGCTCCTCAGTTGCTGATCAATGCCGCGCGCCATTGTACTCCATCCCCGCGCTGCGTCCAATGGTGGCTGTGCCGGGCACATATGGGGTGGGGTATAATTGGGGCAGAAAGGGAAACAGCGAGGTGACACCATGACCGTCCAAACCACAGCGATCACCGTCGAGGAGTTTGACCGGCTGGTTATGCAGCCGGAGCACGTCGAGTCGCGCCTGGAATACGTCGGGGGGTAGATTGTCGAGGTGGTATCGAACAGCTATTCATCCGAGATTGCCGTCAGCATCAGTTTCCATATCAAGCTGTACATGCGCGAACAGGGTATCGAGGGCCGTGTGACCGGGGCCGATGGCGGGTATCACGTTGCAGATGAGCGGTATATCGCGGATGTGGCGTTTATTTCCAAAGCGCGGCAGCCGGAACCCTC